>JANYHY010000803.1 GCA_025362165.1 Myxococcales bacterium
ACGCGCTGGCTTCGTCTCTCGCAGCGCAACGGCGAGCGCGCGTAGCTCGTCACGCCGACCCTTGAGCCCGATCGGCAACGGCGGAAATCCCGCTATCTTCACGCGACTCGTATCACGAGGAGGGACGCGCCTCCCGCCCCACGCGGCTCGCTCCGCTCGATTTGGATCGCGGTAGTCTAGAGTTCAAATTGCTTTGACGGACTGGAGAGCCGTAGCCACTGCGTCCCAATCGAACGCGGCGAGCCCGCTCGCTTGTGCCTTTTCCGTCCAGACGCGGCCCACTTCGCGGAGCGCTTCTTCGCGCGTCGCTGCCCAGTGCGTCACTGCCGCGTCTTCTGCGCCGGAGCTCACGCGCGCTTCCACGCGCCACTCGTTCGGCTCATCCGAGCTCTCACGCGGAAACACGCTCAGCGTGAGGCGATTGCCGTTCGCCTTGAGGTCGTAAACCATCCCGCGGCGCGATCGCGATTGGCCCGTGATCTTCAGGGCGTCCTTGTTCTTCTCTGGTTTCTCGCTCATCGGTGCCTCATCGGACCGAGCCGGACTCCGCGTTTGAAGGAGAACACCGAAGCGATCGACTTTCCTTGTAGCACACCGTCTGACGCTCTCGACTCAAAGCTGCTAGGTTCGGACGATGAAAGATCGACGTGTGGTGGTTCTGCGCACTGCGCTCGAGGCGTTGTTGGAGTCGCTCGACGCGACGCTGCGCACCTCGAGTTGGCCCGGCTCCGAGGCCGTCCCGGAACCACTGAAGCAAGCCTCCGCGGCATTGTTGGATCGGCTCGGCACTGCCAATCGCCTCGCGCACGGCAAGTTCACCGGGCCCTCGATCGTGGTCGCGGCGCTCGACGCGATCTGCAGTGGGATTCGTCGACTCGACACGGCGTTCGTCGAATATCGAAAGTCGATGAGCGGCGGAGCAGAGCAGAAAGAGGCCGGAGCTAGCGCGCTCCGCCTCGAGCTCGAGAGCGTTCGCTCCGAGTCATCGCGCTGGTCTTGAGCGTCACTCTCTCACGCTACTCTCTGACTGCGCGGCGGTGCTCGAGCGCTCGCTCGACGCGCTCGTGCAGGCCAGCGCCCAAGACGAACACGACTCGCGCATCGCAGCCGGCGACGCGCGCCTTCGACGGGCTCATCGTGTCCAAGAAAAACTCGACCGCCTCTTCGAGCGACTCGTCCGCGTGAGAGGTCGTGAGCACGACGTCGTCTTCGGTCTCCTTACGAGTGCCATCGCCGACGATCGCTTCGTCGAACGTCTCCTCGGCGATCACGCAGCCAGGGCCCCAGACGCACACGAAGGCGAGCCCTTGCCGGAGCGCGCGTTTGGCCAAGGGTGCCACGTCGAACACGTGGTCGGCGACGAAGAGCAGCCCGAGGCCCTTGCTGCGCCAAGGCCTCTTCGTCGGCCAATCTGCGATGCGCTCGGCCGCGATGACCCAGACGTGTTTCTTCGATTGTGTGTCGAGCCACTGAGTCATGTTGCCTCTGGCTACGGGCACGGCGCGTCAACGTTGCCGTCTGGGACGAGCGCGGCACCGCCCTTTGCGACGGACTGCAAGAAGCAACGGTACTCGCGCTTCGGCGGCTCGGTCTGGAACATCGCCTCGTGTCCGTCCTCCACGCCGTCCGCAGGGTGCTGCACTACGACGCGCGTGAGACCTGGCCCCGCGTTCGCGGTCGCTGGAAAGGTGAGGGTCTTCATGTTCGAGTACTTCATCACGGACGAGAGCGGGTAGAGCTCCGGGCGGCCGACGAGCTCGGCGTTCGTCGTGTCGAGCTCAGCGCCCACGAGGTCCAGCCCGAGCGACAGCGGCGACGCGTTCGCGATTGGCGGCAAGATGTAATGATCGACGATCCCTTGCTCCATCAATAGTTGAGTATTGGTGATCAATCGCCCGTAAACTAGCGGGTCTGCCGGCTCGAGCGCCCACTGCACCAACGTCGCAACGGGATCTCCGCGCACGAGCGTCCTGTGGGACGACGAGTACCCGAGCAGCAGCTCGATGAGCGGGCGAAGCGGCACTGGTTTCTCCTTGAAGACCAGGTTCTCGATCCAGCTCGCGCCGCACCCGCTCAAGACCGCCGCCTTGAACGTGTCATCCTGCGCGAGCACGAGCGGAGAGATCGTCGCTCCCATCGAGTGACCGAGCAGCGTGAAGCGCGTGGTGTCGAACTTCGCGCTCGGGGATGCTCCCGCGCAAGCGCTGGAATCGATCGTCACCTTCCGAAGCACGTGCTCGAACACCGCGAGCTCCAGCGCCGACTCGCGCACGTTGTCTCGAATGGCCGAGCCGTTGGACACGTTGAACATCAAGAACTGCTCGTCGTCGTGAGTGATGTTGCGCAGCCCGCCGTGCGGTCCATCCACTTGCGCGCCCGCGAAGCCGATCTTCGCGAGCTCCATCGCGGGGCCTGATCCAGGCACGATCGCGGGCCCGCCGTGGACCGCCTCCACGCCCCGATCGACGAGCGGGCGATCGCCGCCGCCGCCCGTACGCACCATCACCGTCAACGGGTAGCCGCTCGTGGGCATTGGCGTGCGTGGGATGGTGACGAAGATCGCCGCCTGTTCCTTGCGCTGCTCGATGACGGTGCCGCTGCTGTCGAACGCCCAGTCGCCGCCGCTCGTCGAGAACGGAGGGGTGCCGCTCTGATAGTCCGGCATCGCGATCTGCGAGTTGAAGACACAGTAGGTTGGGAACACGTCTCCGATCACGAACGGCATCGGCGATGGCAGCGCGCGGCTCGTGACGTCCTTGGCGACCGCTCGTGTCTGCGCGGTGGGATCGCCGGTCGTGAACACGGACAAGCCAGCCACGTCGACGCCCGCGTTCTTCACGTTCGCCAGCGTTTGCAGGTACTCCGCGCTCCAGGGTCCAGCGACCTGAATGGCGCTGATCGGAGCGCCTCGCGTGTCGCGCACTCCGCGCGTGACGATCGCCGCGTACCTCGCGTTCGGCTTGAGCGTGATGCCCGCGAGCGGCACGATCGACAACATGTGCATGGCGCCGTAGTCGCCGCCGTCGGTCGTGAACGCGACCCACACCGGTATCTGCTTGCCGTCGTCGAGCGACACCAGCCGCACGCTCGCGCTCGAGTCCGTAGAGCCGGCGAGATCGGGGAGCGTTGTTGGGTCGATGTCTCCGGTGAGCGTGAAGAACACTCCGCCGGTCGTCGCGAAGCTCCGCGCGTCGCGCGCGATCAGCTTCGTGATCTGCCCCATGAAGACGTTCTGCGACGGGTTCGGGAACTTTGACAAGTCCACGTGACCGTCAGTCGTGAGCAGATCGTTGGACGGAAACGGCGCCGCATAGAAGTCTGGGCGCGCGAAGTCCATACGCACGGCCACCGGCGGATGCGACGCAGACGGCGTCGAAGCGCAAAACGAGATTACACACCCAAGTCCAAGCGCAAGCGCACGCACACGATCACAGTACCTCGTCTCAGCCCAACAAGCAGCGTGCCGCCGCAACCTCCCACGGGACCCGTAAACTCTCACCTCACTTCTCACCCCCACCCGCCACCTATCCGCCGCCAAGACCGGCGAGCGCGCGGTGCTTTTTCCTGTGCCGGCCGACCATGTCGCACAAGAAATAGTGAAACGACCCTCAGACCTTTAGTGTCGGCCGGCACAGGGAAAAGTACTGCGCGTCGCCGAGCCCCAACCCATCACCCGATAGGTGCCTACCCCAAAAAACAGCGGCCGAGTCCGCGGTACGTCTTGACGCGCTCCGCTACGCGATCGCCCCGAACGAGCGCGTATTCGTCGAAGTGCTCGGCGAGCTCACCTGCCTTGGCGTGTCTGAAGAACACGGGATCACCGAGGCGCAGATCGCGAGCGCCAGAGAGCGGAGTCTGGACTTCACCGGCACCCTCGAGATCGATCAATCGCAGACCTTCTGGGAGCGTGGGGATCGGCAGCCTGCTCTTGCCCGCGCCACCAGACGCGATGTATCCGCCGCCCGCGCACGTCGCGATCGTCTCGGTCGGGCGACGCACGACCTGCAGCGCGAAGTAGATCGCGGGACGCAGCGAGAGGCCTTCATAGTGATCGAAGAGGTGACTGTCCAAGAAGCCCGAGCCTGCGGTGACCTCCGTGAGCGTGTCCTCGCACGCCGAAGAGAGAATGCTGCCGGTGCCTCCGCCGTTGAAGATCTCGATCGTGAATCCATCCGCAACGAGCGCGGCCGCGATGGCGCTCCGGCGCGCTGCGATCTCACGCGTGCTGCGGCGCTTCATCGCGCGCTTGAGGGGCGCAGTGATCGACCCGTCGAAGTCCGCGAGACCGGCGATCTGCGCTTCGTAGCCCATCACCCCGGCGAAGCTCGCCCCCGCCGTGTCGCGAATTCTGCGCGCGAGCACGAGCACGTCCGTGGCAGTGCGCAGCGGGCTCCGGCGAACTCCGAGGTGCACGCCCCCGAGCGGTCGGAACGCCATGTCTACTTCGATGACGAGCGGTGTCTCCGTGTTGGCTCGGCGCGCCGCGGCCGCCAAGATCTCCACCTGAGCGAAATCGTCCACGACCACGCGGGCCCTTGTTTTGGCCGCGTTGAGCTGCGCGAGGATCTCTGCGTCGCTCGGTTGCATGGTCGGATACGCAAGCAACAGATCGGTCTCTCCAAGAGACGCGAGGAACTCGGTTTCGCTCGCCGTATAAGTCATCAAACCACGAAATGAAGATCCGCCGAGCTCCCGCACGTGATTCAGCAGTGCCGGGCAGCGAACGGACTTCGTCGCGACGCGCAGTGGCTTGTGGCCCGCCAGACTCGCGATGAGCCTGGTGTTCGCCTCGAACGCGTCCAAGTCGACGACCGCGATCGGTAGTCGCTCACCAGAGATGGCCTTCGCCAGGCGCGCGTAATCGGTTTGCACGACCGCTACGCGCCTATGGGCATGACGCGAGGCTCTTGACCCACTGATCGAGCACGCCAACTCCGGCGGTGTCGACGACGTTGGTCGCGAGTGGGGGCATTCGGTTCGCGTCCAGCCGAGACGGTCGTTGCACGATCAACGAATGCGCGGAGTCTCCCGGTACGAGCACCTTGCTGTTGGCAATGCCGAGGTCGCCAGCCGCGGGGTTCGCGTTGCAAGTCTGCATCGCCGAAAGTGGCGTCGCATAGCGGAAGTCCATGGTGCCTCCACCTCCGCCGTTCGGGCGATGACACATCGAACAGTTCGTGTGCAAGTAGGCCTTCGCGCGGGACTCGAGCGGGCTAGTCCCGAGCGGGTTCGGATACGCGGCGAGCTTCGTCACGTCACCGAGGGGCGCGCTGAACATCCCGATGTGATCGAGCGTCTTCAGCTGATTGGAAGTTCGGTTGGTGGTCGCATATGCGAAATCGAAATTGAGCTGGCCGAGCTCCGGGCCGAGCGTCTTTCCCGCCGCGTCCGTGTGGCAGCGCATGCACTCGGAGCGAGTCGGATAATACCAAGTTTGATTACCGATTATCTTCGACTTGCTCGAGACGAGAAGAGAAGCGTCAGTCTCGGCGTCGTTCCACTCGTACGTGTAGCCAGCCCAACCGCCGTCGTCGTGGCGCACCATTAGGCGCGTTTCGACGCGTTTACCGCCCACTTTGAACACCTTCATCATGACGGTGCCTATCGGGTAGTCGAAGTGTCCCTCCGCGTTGACTGTGATCGTCTTGCCGTCGGGCACTCCCATGTAGCGCTCTTTGTCGGCGCCATCACTCCACAAAGGGCTAATCGGACCATAAGCGATTACGCCAGACGACGGCTTCTTCGCGTCGGTGGGATCGACGCAGCCCGTCTTGCTCAAAGTATCGGGGAACGTGGACGGCGGCTGCGAGCCCTGCGCAACCAGCTTGTAGACGGTGCCTTGCAGCGAGAGCGCGTAGACCTCGCCGTCATTGTCCTCGCCGAACTCGACCCACGCGCCGCCGCCGCCGTTGGGCAGGTCCGTCACGATCGCTTTTCCGTCCAATCCGACGACGAGGCTCCAGACGCGGCCACTGCCGTAGTCGCCGAAGATGTACGTGCCGACATAACTGGCAATCGACTTACCGCGATACACGACCCCGCCGATGATCGCGGTACCCTGCGAGTGATCGTAGTCGTAGATGGGGTCGATCAACCCAGCCGTGGGACAGTTCGTGGACGGGTTGTAGCAGTGCCTCCCCTCCCTGATGTTCCAGCCATAGTTGCCGCCGAGCTTCAGATCGAGGTCCACCTCCTCCCAGAGGTTCTGCCCGACGTCTCCTACGTTCACCTGACCCGTCGCGCGATCAATGCTGAAGCGAAACGCGTTGCGCAGCCCGTACGCGTACGTCGAAGGCTCGCCCCCGCCCATCGCGAAGGGGTTCGTCGGCGGGATTCCGTACGTCTTGCCCATCGGGACGTTGTCCACGTCGATGCGGAGGATCTTGGCGAAGAAGAGGTTCTTGTTCTGTCCGTGGCTCAAAGGATCTCCCGCCGAGCCGCCGTCGCCGAATGACAAGTAGAGATAACCATCATTGCCGAAATGGACGTCTCCTCCTTTGTGATTGGTGAAGGGCTGATCGAAGGAGAAGAGCTCTAAGTAATTGCCGAACGTCTTGCCGCCATCCGGGCTCGTGAGCCGCGCCACGACGGACTTCATCCCGCTCATCGCGGTTCCGCTGTTGCTCGTGTACGAGACGTAGAGATATCCGTTCGTCGAGAATTTCGGGTGAAACGCGAAGCCGAGAAACCCGCCTTCTCCTGACGTGTTCACGGGCGGCGGGAGCGTGAGGACTGTCACCTTGGTCGCGTCGACTGGGTTGGACGACGAGAACGACACCATCGTGCCGGAGCGGAGGGCGACGAAGAAGCGCGACGAGTCGCCAGGGATCTGCGCGAGCGCCATCGGAGTGCTCAGCGTCAGGCCAGCGAACGTCTTCTGGAGGGCCACCGAAGAAGCGATCGGCGGACGCGCTGGCGCCACGCAGGCCGTGTTCGACGGTCGCGCGTCGTAACCGAACTCTGCCGCGGGCGGCGCCGTGTCTGCGCCCGCTTCCGTCGCAATGACGGAGTCATCACCGCCGCACGCCGAAGGGAGCGTCATCGCCGCCCCCGTCATCACGACCAAAAGCAGACCCAAAGAACGCATGAGTCACCTTACCACCCTTGCCGTTCAACGATCATGACTTGCCAGGCAACGTGACTCCGCTATCCTCATACGGATGAAGTGGCTTTGCTTGCCGATGACGCTCGGCTTGGTCGCGTGCGGGCTCGAGGACGGCGGCGTCATCGACATCACGCCGAGCAACGATGTGGACTCGAGCGTGGGACCTGACACTTCCATCGCGACGGATGGCGGCGCGCAGCCTGACAACTTCGTGCAGACCGACGTATCGGCTCCACCGGAGGCAGAGGCGGGCCCTGACACGTCGTGGCCGTGCGGCGTAGATCCGGCGTCGTGCGCGGACACCAACGCAATCCCCAACGGATGGAAGGCGATCGCAGTCGCGTCTTCGAACGTGGCGTGCGGCGGCGGATTCAACAACGAGACACACGTCAAAACGAGCCCTGGTGCGTTGGCTGGTGCCTGCGACTGTGTCGCCGCCAATCTAGTGCCGCCTAGCTGCGCGAACGGCAAAATTTCCACGTTCAGCGGGGTTCTCTGCGCGAACCCTGCCTCACCGATCACCGTGACGAGCAGCGCATGCACACCGGTCAATGGCAACCTGAGCGTGTTCTATGCGAGCACCACTCTGCCGCCCGCGGGTGGCAGCTGCACCGCGAACGTCGTGACCGACATGACCAAGCTGACCGCGAGCGACTCGACGGTGTGTGAAGCCGTGACTTGCCCTGAGAAGGTCTGCGCCGGCGTGACGCCCAACGGCTTCGCGGCGTGCATCGAGACGGCGGGAGACGTCACGTGCCCCAACGGGAGCCCGTTCAACAAGAAGCAGACGGTCGGAGACACGGCGACGCTGAGCTGCTCGGCGTGCTCGTCTTGCACGGCGAGCGCGGCGTGCGACAGCGCGACGATACAGTTCTTCAGCGACAACAAGTGCATGAACTCGCTGGTCACCTTGTTGTCCGACGGTTCGTGTCAAACCACCGGCAACAGCGGCAACAACGCGCAAGGCGTCATCTACAAAGCCAACACGAAGAACCTCACCTACACGGCGACCGGGCCGAAGACGGCGACTGCCGGTCTCAGCAACACCAAGACGGTCTGCTGTCGTTAGCGCTTCTTTTTCTTCTTGCCGGTCACGGATTTCGCGGACGGCTGTGACACTGCCTCCAGCTTGCTGACCCTCGCCTTGAGATCGGCGTGCTCGCCGAGCAGCTTGTCCAGCTCCTCCTTGAGCTGATCCGAGGCGCGTTTGCCGGACTCTCCGAGATCTCTCAGCACTTCACGGATGCGGCGGCGCACGCGCGGATCGAGATCGATCTCGAGGCGAGCACGGAGAGCGGGGCGCGCTTTGCCATCACCGAGCTCTCCAAGCGCGCGAGCCACGTCGACTCGCAAGTAGGGATCGGGATCCTCGAGCAGCTCCTCGAGCGCCTCTCGCGATCGACGATCTTGCGCGAGCTTCGGCAGCGCCATGATCGCCGCGCGTCGAGCCCGCGTCGGGTGACCATATCTCGTGCGCGCCAGCACGTGCGGCACCGCGCGCTCCTCACGTGTCGCGGCGAGGCCATCGAGCGCGCCGACGCGAACGACGTCTGCCCACGAGGGTCGCTCGAGTAGCTCGATGAGCACGTCGTGAGCGGTTGACTGTCGTGTCTTGCCAAGCGCGCGAGCCGCATCCGCCTGCGCGAGGTAGCTAGGGTCCGAGAGCGCGAGCGGCTTGAGCGCGTCGGCGACCTGCGTCGTGCGGAAAGCGCCGAGCGCCTCGATCACCGCGCGGCGCACCTTGGGGTTCAGGACGTTGGTGAGACCGAGCAACGAGCGCTCGCACTCCTTGCCTCGGATCTTGCCGAGCGCGATCGCCGACTCCGCGCGAACGCCCCAGAACTCCTTCTCGTCAGCGGCCCGCGCCGTCAGCGCTTGAATCGTCGTGGGGTCGTCGCTCCGGCTGAGCGACTGCGCTGCGAGCCAGCGCGCCCTCGCCGTCGCGCCGCCCTCGAGCTGAGCGATCAGCATGTCGCGCGGCGCTTTCGTCGACACCTCTCCGACGATCATCATCTGCGGGTCCGTGACCACGAACGTCGGGCGCTCAGCACACGCGAGCGCGAACAGCTCCTGCTTCTGCGTGACGTGGAGCGTGTGCGTGTGCTTGCTCGCGCCGGTCGTGACGAGCAACGTCAGCGCGACGTCGAAGGTTGGTGGCGTGCCGTCCGTGGCGTGGTGCTGCTGCTTGCACTGTGCGGTGAGCACGCCGTTCTCCCAACCGAGCGTCACCTCCAGCTCCACGTGGCCTGGCTTGTACACGGCCTGATCGAAGAAGCGACCCAAGCTGCGTCCAGACGCCTCCTCTAGCGCGCGCTGCAGATCGCGCGTCTCGACGACGCCGTTTCGATGACGAGTCAAGTATGCCGCGATGCCCTTGTAGAAGACGTCTTTGCCGAGCATCGCGCGCAGCGTGTGGAGCGTGAGCGCGCCCTTCTCGTAGAGGTGGCGATCGAAGATGTCGAGCGGCGAGTCGTACTCCTGGCAGACGATCGCGCGGCGGTAGCGCCCGTGCGCCTCTCCGACGTAGCCGTCCAGGTCGGACTTCAGGCCGTACTCGTACTCGTCCATGCCCTCGTGGTGCTCGCGCCACGCGTGCTCCATGTAAGTAGCGAAGCCTTCGTTGAGCCAACCCTCGGACCAGTCGCGGCACGTGACGTAGTCACCGAACCAATGGTGCGCGAGCTCGTGCGCGATGAGGTCGTCGCTCGAGATGTCGAGCGTCGCGCGCTCGTCGAGCATGATGTGCTCGTACATCGTCGTCGCGGTCGTGTTCTCCATGCCGCCAAAAATGAAGTCGCTGACCACGACCTGCGCGTACTTGTTCCACGGGTACGGCGTGCCGAGGAGCTCACCGAAGTGCTTCACCATCTCCGGCGTCCGCGAGAACGTGCGCTCTACGTTCGCGCGCTGCGCCTCCGGCACCCAGTACGAGAGCGGCACTTTCCCGCTGCGCGCGTCTTCGACCGCGAACTTTCCAGCGACGATCGTGATGAGGTAGCTCGGCAGCGGGTCGTTCATCTTCCAATGGAACGTCCAAGGCGCGCCCTTCGGCGTCTTGTCGCTCGCGAGCTCGCCGTTCGACAGAACGCGCCAACCCTCCGGCACAGTCACCGTGCACTCGAAGGTCATCTTCATGTGCGGCTTGTCGTGGCAAGGCAGAAAGTGTCGAGCGTCCTCCTCCTGGCACTGCGTCCAAACCTGCTCGGGCCTTTGCGGGTAGTGCTCGTCTGGCGAGATGAAGTACATGCCGCGACGGGGCGTGGCGGAGTACTTGATCTCGATTGTCGCCTTGTCAGCTTTGTGCCCTAGCTCGACCACCAAGGCACGACCGTCGTACCGGTGCTTGGCGTGCGCTTGGTTGACGGAGACCTTCTCGATCGCGAACCCGATCGCGTCCAACGTGATCTCGGTGGCGCCCGGATCCGTGCGCTCGACCGTGAGCACTGCGCGCGCGTTGACGCGCTTGTTCGGCACGTCGAGTGTGATCTCGAGCGCCGTGTGCGTGACGTTGAACGGGCGGTCTCTCTCGAACACCTTCGTCGTGTGCGCGAACGCGAACGGACGAGCGCCGGCGCCGAGCGTGTTGGCGCCGAGGGCGGAACAGCCGCAGCGGTCGTGATTTCGGTGCAAGGACATCGCGCTCACCAAACCACGCAACGCCGGCGAAAGGGAGAGTAAAGTGTGCCGCGTCATGCCCGCGCGACACACCGCATTACAGCGCTTGCTCGTGTGGATTGCGGCCTTCTGCTTCGTCTGGCTCCTCGGCTGCCGCGCGCGCGCAGGCACCCAGTCGACCAGCGACGACGCGCTCGACCGCACGACGCCACGCCGCGCGTTCGAGGGGTTCCGATCGGCCGCGTCGGACGGTGACTACGAGCGCGCGGCCAAGTACCTCGATCTGCGCGCGATGAGCAAGGCCAAGGCGGACAGCCAAGGCCCCGAGCTCGCGCGTGATCTGGCCTACGTCATCGAGCGCAGGCTCCCGATCGATCCGTCCACGATCGCAGACTCGCCCGACGCCGGAGGCACCTCCGCGACAGTCACGCTAGGCAGCCTCTACGTGGATGAAGAGCCTATCTACGTGAACCTCACACACGTGAAGTTCGCGGACGGCGTGTCCCGTTGGTTGGTCGCGAAGTCCACGGTCAACGAGGTGCCGCAGCTCGAGGACGCGTTCGGTCCGAAGCCGTGGGAGGACAAGATCCCACGCGCGCTGCGCTCTCCTTATGTTCTCGGCAACGCGCCGTGGCAATGGGTCGGGCTCGTGGTCGCGACGATCGCGGGCTTGGCGCTCGGACGTGTGGCGTCGGCGCTCGCGGTGTGGCTCGCGACGGCTCTCATCAAACGGTGGCGACGAAGGCGTGTCGACACCAAGCGCGCCGTGCCAGCCGTCCACGCGATCGTCGCTGTGGTTGTTTTCAGGGTCATTTCGCGCGCGCTCGCGCTGACCGTGGAGGTGGATGATTTCGTCTCGCGCGTGACGGCGACCTTGCTCGTGCTCTTCGTCGCTTGGCTCCTGATGCGCTCGCTCGGCATCACCGCGGCGGTGCTCGAGGAGATCACGCTCGAGGCCAACAAGGACGAGCACGCTTCGCGCGGCTTGCGCACGCAGCTGACGCTGTTGCAGCGCATCGCCTCGATCGTGGTCGGTGTGCTCGCGCTCGCGGCTGTCGCGTTGCAGTTCCAAGTCGTACGCAACGTGGGCACGAGCCTGCTGGCGTCCGCCGGTGTCGCTGGCATCGTGCTTGGCTTGGCCGCGCAGAAGTCGCTCGGCGCGATCATCGCGGGCATCCAGCTCTCGCTCGCGCAGCCCGTCCGCATCGGAGACACGGTCGTCGTGGACGGACATGTCGGCGAGGTCGAGGAGCTCCACCTCACGTACGTGGTCGTGAAGCTCTTCGACGAGCGCAGGCTCATCGTGCCCATCGGAAAGTTCTTGGACAACTCGTTCGAGAACTGGACGCGGCACGGCTCGGATCTGCGCGGCGAGGTGCTGCTCACTGTGGACTACAAAGCGCCTATCGATCGGGTGCGCGCCGAGCTCGAGGCGGCTTGCAAAGAGAGCAAGCTCTGGGACAAGCGCGTCTGCGAACTCCGCGTCTCCGACGCGACGGACCGCGGCATCGTCCTGCGCGCTTTGATCTCGGCGGCACACGCGGACGAATTGCTGGAGCTGCGCTATGTCGTGCGCGAGCGCCTCGTGAAGCTCCTCGCATCGATCGATGACGGAAGGTACCTCGTGAGAGGTCGCAGCGAGGTGACCTCGTCCGCTTAGTACACAGGTGCGAACTCACTTCGTTCGGGCTTGCGAACCGGGTAGTGTGTCGCGCCATGCGCGCACGACGAATGTTCATCCTCATCGCCCTCGGTCCCATCGCTTGCGGTGGTGCCCCGCCTCCGCCATCACAGAACGCAGTCGTGACGACGATGCCGACGGCCACCATCACGGCCGCGCCGACTTGGGACACCAGCCCCGTGGCGATGCCCGCGAACGTGGGTCTCGTGGCGCGCGTGACCAACGCGTCTGCGTCGGCCGACAAGCTCTCGCGCTGGACGCGCATCCCGCTCTCGCCGTTGGATGCGTTGGGCAACGATCGCGCGGCGCGCGTGGTGGATCTCAGCAAGCCCGTGGACATCGTCATCACGATCGAAGAGCGCGGACGCGGCAAGCCCAATCCGACCATCGCGTACAGCGCGGCCGTGCGCTCACTCGAAGAGGCGCGCTCCGTCCTCTCCGAAAAGAACGATCTCGTGAACGGCGAGAACGGCGCGCTGAAGATCGTGCCGAAAGCCGCCGCGAAGAAGCCGCAACAACCACAGCGAGACACGGACAGCGACGGCACGCCAGATGTCGAGGACGACAACAATGACGACGACGATCGCAAGTGCGTGCTCGCGCCTGCGTTTGGTAGTGCAGCGTGGCGAATGGTCTGCGCAGAGACCGATCCAGCGCTCGGCAAGATCCTTCCCTACATGACGCGCGGCGTGACCCGCATCGCAGTGGACCAGGACATCCACGTGGAGGCGTACCCCGCTCCGCTTCGCAGGTTCGTCAACGCCGCACACGGTGAGGTCTCACGCGACCTGGCGCGCAGCGGGCCTGGCGCCCAGGTACTCGCCGATCTCATGGCGGCGTACGATCCGTTCGAGCTCGCCCTCGATCTCGATCACGCGACGCTCGACGCGAAGCTCGGTGACGCCGCGGGAGACGCCTCACTGTCGCTCGTCTTCCGCGAGAAGCAATCCGGGCTCACCAAGGCGTTCGTCTCTCACCCAGAGCTCGCGGGGCCCGCGCCTGCCGCGTTCTTGCGCCTTCCGGTCGAGTCTGATGTCGCGTTCTACACGCACGGCTTCGACGCGACCGAGCTCGACAAAGCGCGAACGCTCGGCGGCGACGCGCTCGTGCTTGGGTTGCAAGGGTCGTCGAACGCGCTGCCCGCCAGCGACGCTCAAGCGATCGGCAACGCCTTCAAGAACACGGTCGGCGCTCTCTCTGGGCAGCTCGTGTATGCGCGCGGCGTCGACGTCGTGCAGGCGCGGGCTGCGCTCAGCGCGTTCTCCGCTGCGAAGGACGACGCGTCGAAGGCGAAGCTGGGCAAGGCCGCGATCGAGCAAGTCGCGGGCTGGGAGATCGTCGGTCTCGACCAGCCGATCGCGAAGGTCGGTCCCAACGTGAAGGAGTACGCGACGACGCTCGCGCGACCGGGAATCGTCAAATGGATGAAAGAGGACGACAGCGATCCGACGATGCCCGCGACCACGTTCAAGGCCAGCACCGCGATCGCTGGGCTCCCTGCGGACTCGCTCCACTTCGAGGCGACTTTCTCTCACGCAGCGGACGTTCCACCGCCACCGCCCCCGCCCAACAGCAAGCAGAAGCCTGCCGCGCGACCGAAGCCGCCAATCACGACCAAGCTTCACCTCGTGGTGATCGCTGATCAAGGTCACACGTGGATCATCGACGGAATGGATTTGCCGACGGTGACTGCAAAGGCGAAGGGCCTCTTGCCCGGCGCGCCTGACACGGCGACGCTCGCCAAGCGCGCAGACATCGAGACGCTCCGCACCAAATCGAGCAACGCGGGCGGCTTCTTCAACATCCAGGGCATCGGCCTGGATGTGCCGATTGCGTGGGCGAATCGCACTCCGGCGTACGAGCTCGCCGGAGATGATCCGCTGGGCGGCATGACCAACCCGCAGCAGGGCGCGACCGCGATCCCGTTCATCTTCACCGAGACAGCGCCGCCTTCGGGCATGCAAGGAGTGCTCGTGTTGAGCGCCCGCGTCCCGAAGGAAGCCGTCACGGACGGCATCACCTACGGCAGCAAGCTCTTCTAGTAGGAGCGCGGCGTTTTTCGCCGATACCGGCGCGATACCTTCGTCGGGCGTCGTCGCCGTACAGGAGTACGGCTCCTCGGCCGCTCCTTGGTCTCGCTTGGTCTCGACGAAAACCGCCACACTCCTATTGCGAGGTTTGTCGGATCTCCGCTTCGGCGTTTGTTTGTTTGTTTGTTTGTTTGGTTTGTTTGTTTGGTTTGTTTGTTTGTTTGTTTGGTTGGTTTGGTTAGAGGCCGAATACGGCTCCGTCGGCGAAGGAGGAGTTCGTGTTGGCGTCGATGCCTCCCCAAACGATGGCTTCTCTGCCCGTCCAGACGATCGTCGGATCGCCTCGTGGCGTGGGCGCGCCCGTCTTGGTGAGCGCGGTCCAGTCGTGAGTCAACGTGTCGTAGACGACGAGGTCGTTGGTAGCGACACGCGAGGACGCAGGCATGTACCCGCCGAAGACCCAGAGCTTGTGGTCGTAGAACCAGCCGTTGACGCTGCTGCGTCCACCTGCGGAGAGCACGCTCACGACCGGCGCAGCGATGAACTCTGTGGCGCCCGTGATCGGATCGAGCCCGGCTCCGTTGGCGATGAACTGATCTCCCTGGGAGATGAAGTAGCGTGGCTGGCCTCCCCAAAACCAAGCCTTGCCGTCACCTTCCACACCCAACGGCCAGACGCGACGATTCGCGACGTCGAGCGGGCTCGCCGCCGACCAAGTGTCGGTGGACGGATCGTAGCTAGCGTAGTCCGGGCATCCGTCGCAGGTGTTGAGCTTTGCACCGCTGTACACCACCATCCTCCCGCTCGCCCAGACAGCCGACATGGCGGTGCGCGCGCCGAGCGGCGAAGCGGCGATCATTCGCCAAACGCGCTTTGACGGACTGTAAGCGGCGCCGTCGCTCATCGAGCTGTTGGGCATTCCGGCGTCGCCACCCCAGATGATCATCTCGTTGGTCGTCGTGGCCCAGACGGCGACGGCGGCTCGGCGCGCCTTCAGCGGTGATGCAGGCAGCGGCGTCCACGACCCCGCAGGATCGAAGCGCGCACCATCGGCGTATATGGCTAAGCCAGCTCCGCCCCAGACGAGCATTTCGGCGCCGGTCCACACGCCAGCCGTGCTGCCGCGGTCTGCGAGGATATCCGGTGGGATCAATCGCCAGGTGTCGAGCGTGGGATCATAGAAGGCGCCGTCACCACGCTGGCCGCCAGGTGTGTCTCCACCCCAGAACAACGCTTCTTTGCCGGTCCAGAACGCGAGTGGATTGACGCGCTCCGAGAGGACTGACTTGCTCATGGGGCGCCACCGAAACGGAAGCTGCGGCGCGCCCGCGTCGAGGTCACAAGAACCAGTCGCGCACGCGCCAACCTCGGCGTTCACGCAGCGACCCTTGTCGCACGTCTGATCGCCGGCGCACGGCACGTCGCGACAGCTCGACTCCATCGCGATGTTGACCACGAGCGCGCTGTGCGCAGAGAAGCGCAGTGCGCGGCGCGCGACGATGCACCCACCTGTGAGATCGCCAGAGATGCAATCCTCCGCGCGCTTGCCGTCCAAGCCTGTGACAATCTGCACTTCCACTTCGTCGCTGCGACCCGCGCTTGGCGTCACGACGAGCGTCCCGAGCTTGCCCCCGGTGGTGCAGACCTCGCTAGTGGCCGCGGGCGGCTTCTTGTTCAACGTGCCGAGAGTGCCGACCGAGATCGCCGTGTCACGCACACGCGCGCAGTTCACGTCCGTAGTGATGACGAACGAGATCTCCGTCGGAGACTTGCACTCGACGAAGACGAGCGCGCACAACAAGACGATTCGCGAGCGCATGCTTTTCAATTGGGTGGAGTGAGGATCGCTTTGGTCCATTGCGGACTGACATATTGCGCGTGAATGCTCTGGCCCGGGATCCAGAACGGCGCCGCGCTCGGATCGGCCTTGTTCGTGGGGTCTTGGAGCTTCTTGACGTCGATGGCCATCACCCACAGTTGCTTGCAGCTCTTCTGCCCTTGCACGAGCGGACCGCAGCTCGCGTTCTGCGGTGTGAGCTCGTGACCGTACGGTCGCTCCGAGGCGTACGCGAGCCAAGCATAGCGGCTGCCCATGGTGGGTGCCCACTGCGGCCACGTGCTGCTCAGCGTGGTGCCCTTGGTGTTCGAACCCTTCACGAGCTCGAACGTCTGTCCGTCTGCGCGCCTCACGAGCATGATCTGACCGCTCAAGTTGATGAGCGTCTGCTGCGTCTTGATCGACCACCACCCTGCTGCGCGCGTGAACGCGACCGCGCTGCCGTCCGGTGATGACGCCGGCAAGACGTTGTTGTCTCCAGTGTCCGCGTTACCGTTCGGGTCCGCCGCGACGAGCACCTTGGGCGCGCCGAACTTGAACGCACCCTTTCCGTCGAACGTGATCGGCGCTTCGACGATCGAAGCGAGCACGATGTCATCGCCGAGCAATCGCACGAAGCTCTTGGCGCTGTCGTACGCCGAGAAGACCACGAACGATCCATCCGCGGACCAGTCGGGCATGCTCGTCGCGTGACCCACCGACGCTGGGAGCAGCGCAGTCATCGCGGTCAAGTCGTTCGGCACGACCGCGTTCGTGTCTGGGTCCCGCATGTTCAAGCGAACAGTGCCCGCGGTGTTCTGCGGCACGTTCTCCGGCTCTGTCACGATCATCGCCGGAACCTGCGTGGTCTCGTTCGGATTGAAGGTCGCGTACGTCGCGCGATAGCTCGGGTTCGGCGCGATCTTCGGCGCGTAGGTCTTGCTGTTCGCGTCGTACGCGAGCGTCCCGAGGTTGAACGCGCCGCCGTTGTACGTGTACGCGAAGCGCTTTCCGTCACGTGAGATGCGGTGACACCCCGAGCAAGGCTGCCCGCCCTGGAGCTGCGGCGCGGTCGTCGGGAGCGCGAAGTCCTTCGCCTGGGTGATGTCGATCACGTGAAACGAACCGGTAGAGGACTGCCACACGTAGATCGAGCTCTGG
>JANYHY010000031.1 GCA_025362165.1 Myxococcales bacterium
ACGTTCCGGGCGGACGTCCGCCGAATAGGCCCAAACTCGCTTACTGCGGCAGCAGTGTTAGCTGGATCTGGCTGTTTGTGTTTACAGGCCGACTAGCTGCTTGCAGGTGTTGTCGCAGGTGGCACCTGCGCATTGGGTGCATGTTTGCTGGCAGGCTTGCCGACAGGTTTGTTCGGCGTTCTTGCACTGCTGGATGCAGCCATTGTTGCCGCCGCAGTTGTCCTGGCAGTTGTTGCTCTTGCCGCCGCACGAGGTCCCGCAGCTCTTGGCCGTGCTCGAGCAGTTGCTTGCGTCGCAGCCGCCTGACGAGTCGCCCGCGCTGCCGTCTTTGTTGCCGCTTGCGTCGCTGCCCTGACCGCCTTCGCCCGTGCTGGCGTCGTCTCTCGGCGTGTAGATGTTGAAGTCTTGTGTGCAGCCGATGGCGAACGCTCCAGAGGCCAAAAGAGCGAGCGTGCGCATGCGGGCAGTCTACACCGAGGGCGCTGCTTTGCCATGTTATGGGCTCATGTCGCGATCGTGCGGTACGGCCCCTGATCGACGTTCGAGCCCTTCTTCGGCCACCAGCCGGCCGCGCGTGTGGCGACGACGACGCCCACGCCCGTCATCGCGACCACGAAGGTGATGATTCCGCCGACCACCGGGATCGCGCCGGACAGCAAGAACAAGAGGCAGCCGAACGCGAGTTGGAGGTACGGGCTGTCGGTCTTGTGACCGATGAGCGCCTTGCCCACGGTCGTGAGCACCGCGGCGATCCCCGCGTAGCTCGCGAAGACCGCGGTCAGCAGGAAGACGAACGCGACAGGGATGCCGACGACAGTGACGCAGAGGGCGACAGTCGTGACGAGAGCGCCGAGGATTCCGACGAAGCCGAGCGCGAAGCTGCGCATCGGTCGCGCGCCGGCCTCCACGCGCAATGTCTCCATCCGGCGACTCGCGAGCGCGAGCAGCACCGCGCCGAACACGAACAGCATCGCGGCGGCGGTGATCGCAGAGCCGATGCGTTGGAAGATGTTTTGTTCGCCGCGAGGCTTGTCGCGATCGTCGAGCGTGTAGCCGGAGGAGACCACTTTGTCGCCGCGCTTCACTTCGCCGCCGAGGCTGCCGATGCGGCCGTCTACTGTCGCGCCCTCGTCGATCTCGACCTCACCGCCCATGGTCGTGACGTTGCCAACGACGTGAGAGCCCGCCTTCAGGTGCGCTGTGCCGCCCATGACCGTGAGGTTGCCGGTCGCGGTGCCGTCGAGCTCGAGCTCTCCGCCCATCACGCTCAAGTCGTGCACGACCTCGTTCGGGCCGACGACGAGCTCTCCGCCGTGCACGGTGCGATCCTCACCGCGCGTCGTGGGTGATGGCGGTGGCGACATGATCGCAGGAATCGTAGCGATTGAGATCGGAGGCGAGATCGAGGCTGAGCTCGGAGGCGAGCTCGGGGGCGCGACCGGGGGCGCGGCGTCGGCCTTGCTCACCGCGATCGTGATCAGGTCGCCGTCACGCTCGGCGACGAACGATTGATCGTCGAGCAGCACAGCGAGCACCTTCGCCGGATCCGCGTCCTTGACGTGCACGTCGACAGGCGTCGTGTCCGGGGCGCGCAAGACGACGCTCCAGCCCGCCTGCTCGGCGAGCTTCTTCACAGCAAGGCCGCGAGAGACGTGATCGAGATCGAGCGTAACGAGCTTGTCGTGCTCGGGCCATGCGCCGGTTTTGTTCACCTCAGCGTTGCCGACGCCAGACACGAGCAACGACGCGAGACCGACGATAAGCGCTGTTTTGTAGTGGTTCATGAGAATTTCCTGTCGTTGTTTCACGTGAGTTGGACGGCGCGGGCTTGCCGCGCGATGGCGAAACCAAGGACCGCCAAGACAGCGGCGCTCGCGAGTGCGGTGATGGTGAACGTGGCGCCGGAGAACCCGCGCAAGAGCGCGAGCAGCGAGTCGACCGCCACCGGAAACAATCGCGGCGCGCCAGCGAACGCATCCATCGCGGCACGCGCGGTGGGATTCGCGCTCGGCACGAACCCGAGCGCCGCGAGCGCCAACGCGGCCGCGACAAGCCACACAGGGAACGTGTGTGCCGGAACGGACTGAACACCGACCGCCCTCATCATCGTGTCGGCCCGCACCGAGAGGGAGACCTCGGCAGCGACGCGCGCGCTGCACTCTGCGCACGAGTGGAGGTGCGCGTTCACCTCCGACGGGACGAGGTCGAGCGCGCCATCGGCGACGAGCACGATCGCGATGTCCGTCAGATGATCTCCGCCAAACGCTTCTTTCAGGGCGATCATGGTCATTGGTCCTCCTCACGCAGCGCGTCCGCGAGCGCTCTACGCCCGCGCAAGATCCAAGTCGCGACCGTGCCCACCGGCACCTTCAGTCGCGTGGAGATCGTCTGGTAGCTCTGATCCTCTACGTGGAACATCTCGAGCGCGCGTCGCTGCATCTCAGGCAGCGTGTGGAGCGCGCTCGCGATCCGCGCGATCTCTTCTGTGCGAAGCGCGCGGTCCAGAGGTGACGGCTTTGAGTCGGGGACGCGCTCGGTGAGCTCGGGTGTGAAGTCCGGCGAGGCGGTCTCGTGCGCGGCGCGCTTGCTCGCTCTCACGCGCGACCGCAGCACGTCGCGCGCGACGTTCCGCGCGATGCCTACGACCCACGATCGCATGGGCTCGCCGTCACGCACTCGCTCCTTGCCTTCGACCGCGCGACGCAGCGTCTCGTTGGTCGCGTCGTCGACGTCCGGATGCGATGGCGGCGCGTGAAGAATCGCAGAGACCACCGAGCGCACCATCACGCGCAGCTCGATCGACTCGTGATCGATCTCGCGGGGCACCGGCCTAGTCTTCACCTCGGTCATCGGCCAGACGAGCATCGCACGGGGCACTTCGCCCGAGGGCACCGCTAAATTTCAGGAAACAGACGCGATCGCTGGATCAGGCTGATTGTTGCCGGTTGGACACCCATTCTAGGCTGGCGAAGCCAATCCACTCAGTGGTTGTCGCTCGCCAAAGACGACGACAATGTCTCCAGGCGATCGATGGCCCGATCGAGCACAGTCATGCTCGGTCCGAACGAGAAGCGCACGTAGTCCTTGAAGCGCGAGACTCGCCCGCTGCGGCGCTTGCCTGGGTTCACGTCGAAGAACTCTCCAGGCACGACGATCACTTGCTGCTCGAGTGCGGCGCGGAAGAGTCCCATCCCGTCGTTGAGCGGCGCGGGCAAGTTGCCGACGTTTCCCCAGACGTAGAACGTACCGTCCGGCACGCGATCGAAGCGAACGCCGATCCGCTCGAGGCGCGAGAGCATGCGATCGCGTTTGTCCCTGAACGCGCGATGGATGGCGTTGGTCTCTGCGATGACGTGTTCCTCCGAGACGAGCGAGATCGCGGCGCGCTGCAGCGGCTTGCTCCCTCCGCCATCGAGGAACGAGCCCGCGCTCGTCACGGCCTCGATCACCTTCTTTGGGCCGAGGGTCCACGTCACGCGCCACCCCGGATAGCGCCAGTTCTTGGTCAACCCGTCGAAGATCACGATGGGATCTCGCTCGACGTCCTCGACGTAGCGCGCGGCGCTCTCGATCGGAAGCACACCAGGCCGAACGCGGTAGACGTAGTGCGAGTAGAACTCGTCGAGCAGCAGCGAGCAGTCGAGCTCGCGCGCCACGCTCACCCATTTCGCCAGCTCCTCTCCCGCGATGTGCTTGCCCGTGGGGTTGCATGGGTTGGAGAGCAAGATCGCAGAGAGCCCGCGTCCGTTGATCTCTCGCCGTAGATCCTCGTGCGAGAACGCGTAGCCGCGGTCACCCTCGAGCATGATCGGGATCGCGGTGAACGCCTTGAAGATGTCGAGCAGCTCCTCGTACGCGGTGTAGTCCGGCAAGAAGTGTCCGAGGTTGATCTGCCCAAGACTCGCCGCCGCGCGCGTGAGTGCAGTGCGACCGCCGCCCGAGATGCACACGTTCTCAGCCGAATATTGCGATGGCATCCCCTTGCGATAGAGCCCGTTGTATAGGCTCGCGATCGCTTCGCGGAGCTCGAGGATGCCGGCCACGGGCGCGTACTCCTGATCGTCCACGGCGATCGGGATCTCGTGCACGCGCGGAGGCGAACCGGGCAGCTCACCGGTCTCTGGTTGGCCCTGTCCGAGGTTGCACCAATCGGGATGCGTCTGTGAGAACCCAAGCCGCGTCGCCTCGGAGGTGACATAGATGACGCCCGTCTTGGGCACGATCCGAAACGCCGACGGAGACTCGCTCATGAGCACTCTATAGAGCAACGGCTCCGGACCCCAAAGCATCAACGGTTGGCGAAGCAGGCGCTCAGCAATGTCGACTACGGAGCCAAGAAGATCGATTGGGAGGCGTTGCGCAACGCAGTCGACCTCTGGCGTTCCCGGAGTATGGCGTGAGCAAGCTCGCGAACGTGCTGTTCACGAAGTCGCTCGCGCGCGGCAAAGCGGGTGATGGTGTGCTGAGCGCGTCGCTCCACCCAGGCGTGATCGCGAGCGACGTGTGGCGCGAGGTCCCGGTGGCCGATCCGACCGATCATGAAGCTCTTCATGATCACCAACGAAGAGGGCGCGCGCACCACTCTCCACTGCGCGACAGCGACCGGAGTGATCGACGGCGCGTACTACGACTCGTGCAAAGAGAAGACGCCCAGCGACATCGCGCAGGATGAGCGCCTCGCCGACGAGCTCTGGACCCGCAGCGAGCAGTTCATCCGCACCTAGGCTTGTTTGGTGGCGGTCTGGCCTTGGGCGGTCTCTGCGTAGTTGATGCCTGTGAAGGTGCGAGTGGCGCTGTTGAACTGCCAGTCGCCAGCGAACAACACGACCGCGCGACCGCGTACGTCCAAGCAGGGAGTGCCGACGCGCTCGCGATCGAAGGCGCGCATGTCCACGGGCTGACCGTCCGTGCGAGACACCCATCGAGCGAACTCGACGCTCAATGGCTCTAGTCGTACGTCCACGTCGTACTCGGCCTTCAATCGGTATTTGACGACCTCCAATTGAAGCCTACCGACTGCGCCTAAAATCATGTCGCCTGCCAATCCTTCGACTGGACGATAAAGCTGAATGGTCCCCTCTTGCGCCAATTGATCCAATCCAGTCTTCAATTGCTTTCGGCGCATTGGGTCCGCCATCACGGCACGCACGAAGTGCTCGGGGGAGAAGCTGGGGATCTCCTCGAATGAGAACTCGGGGCCGCTCGTGAGCGTGTCGCCTATCTCGAATATCCCCGGATCGTAGACGCCCATGACATCTCCGGCATAACCCTCTTCGACGATCGTTCGCTCTTGCGCCATGAAAGAGGTGGGGTTGGCCAATCGAATGTCTTTATGAGTCCGCACTACGTGGACCTTCATTCCGCGCTCGAACCGCCCGCTGCATACGCGCATGAACGCCACGCGGTCGCGGTGGGACTTGTTCATGTTCGCCTGGATCTTGAAGACGAACGCGCTGAAGGTCTCGTCGTCTGGGGCGATGGTAGGTGTCTTACCGCCGACGATGATTCGAGGCAGTGGAGCGGGCATCAACTCACAGAAGGTGTCCAGAAATGCCTGCAATCCAAAGTTGTTGATCGCGCTGCCGAAGAACATGGGGCTCACGTCACCGGCGATGAAGCGCTCTTGATCGAAAGCGTCTCCAGCCATGTCGAGGAGCTCGGCCTCTTCGCGCAATTGCGAATAACCTTGCTCGTCGAGCTCTGCCTTCAGATTGGGATCGTCCAACCCAGTGACGATCATGTCGGCGACCTCCGAGCCAGATGCGGCAGAGGAGCCAGCCTTCTTCGCGTCGAACAAATGCACTTCGCGCTTTTGACGGTGATAGACCCCGCGAAAGGTCGCGCCGCGATAGATGGGCCAGGTCACTGGATAGACGCCAATGCCCAAGACGTGCTCGACCTCACCAATGAGATCGAATGGCTCGCGGCCCGGCCTATCCATCTTGTTGACGAAGCTGAAGATAGGCATCTTGCGCTGCTTGCAGACGCGAAAGAGCTTCTTGGTCTGCGCCTCCACGCCCTTGGCGCAATCGAGCAACATGACAGCGCCGTCTGCTGCGTGGAGCGTTCGATAGGTGTCTTCGCTGAAGTCCGCGTGGCCGGGAGTGTCGAGCAAGTTCATCTGCAGCCCGTGATAGGGGAACTGCAACACGCTCGAGGTGATCGAGATGCCGCGCTCGCGCTCCATTTCCATCCAGTCGCTGACGGCAGAGGCACGCCCGCGCTTGGCCTTCACGGCGCCGGCCAGTTGAATGGCGCCTCCGTACAAGAGGAGCTTCTCGGTGAGCGTCGTCTTGCCCGCGTCTGGGTGACTGATGATCGCGAACGTCTTGCGACGCTTGATCTCGTTCGCCGCTCGTTCGCCGAGAGTGCTCATCGCGCACTGCGGATTAGCATCTTTTCTGGTAAACCGGCTCAATGTCCGAAGCCGCCTCGACACCGACGCCCGCAGACGATCCCGGCAAGCCTTACCGCGCAGACCCCAAACTGAAGCCTTCGGACGATCC
>JANYHY010000119.1 GCA_025362165.1 Myxococcales bacterium
AGCGCCCCGCCGGAGCTCGAACGCATCATCGCGCGCGCCCTCGCTCGCGAACCGGATCTTCGGTATCGCACCGCGCGCGAGCTCTCTCGCGACTTGACGAAGTTCATGTTCGAGTTCGGTCAGCCCGTCGGCAACTTCGACATCGCACAGCTCGTCGCCGGCGCCATGAAGGAGCGCTCGAAGAAGGCGCCGCAGAAGGGCTCGATCATCGACAAGCTCATCGAAGAGGCGCTCTTCGAGTTCACGTCGCTCACGGACGACGCCGGCCAACCCACCAACCCCGCATCAGGCGGCAAATCGAATCCGGATCAGTCGCAAGCGCAAGCGCCGCTGAATTTGGGCGAGTTCGAGGATCCGAAGGGGTGGCTGGACGACCTCGGGATCTCCAACGAGGCGAAGCCGAACGATCTGTCGAGTCGCGGCACCGGCGGTATCGAGGCGGGCAACCTCTCCGCACTCGAGGACGACGAGCCCATCGATCCCCTCCGCATCTCGTCGTCGCAAGTGGGCCAACAGATGGTCAGAGAGCAACTCGCGCGCCCTCCAACACCCGCACCCATCTCGGTCCCGACGCCCGCCAAGGTCGCTGCGGCTCCACCCAAGCCGATCGAGCCAGAGAAGAAGGGCGGCAGCGGCGCGATCGTCGCGGTGGTCGTGTTGCTATTGGTCGCAGGCGGCGCTGCAGCCGCTTGGTTCGGCGGCTTCATCCCGCACTAGGCATGGCGTTTCTCGCCGATACCTTCGCGATACCGTCGTCGGGAATCGTGATCGCACAGGAGTGCGGCTCCTCATCCGCTCCTAGGTCTCGCTTGGTCTCGACGAGAACCGCCACGCCTAGTGTCGCGGCGTCCTCATGAACGTGTTTTGTCCGATCGGTGTCGTTCGTACGCCGTTCGTCGACAAGAAGGATGCGCCTCGGCAGCCTGCGGCTGCGTCCGAGGTCGCAGGAACGATTGAGCTCGTTTCCGATCGCGATCTCGGCGATGCGCTGATCGGGATCGAGGAGTGGTCGCATCTTTGGGTGGTCTACGTCTTCGATCGCGCAGGCGGCTACTCTCCAAAGGTGCAGCCGCCGCGCGCCACGGAGAAGAAGGGAGTGCTCGCGACCCGCTCTCCGCATCGACCCAACCCTATCGGGCTGTCTGTCGTGAGACTCGTCGCGGTGCGCGGTCTGTCGCTCGACGTGCTCGGCGTCGACATGCTCGACGGCACGCCCGTGCTCGATCTCAAACCCTATGTATCCTACACGGACGCGATCGTGGACGCTTCGGCAGGCTGGCTCGGCGCCGATCCCGCGGCAGCATGGAGCGTGGAGCTCACGCGAGAGGCGCGCACGCAGCTGGAACTCCTGAAGACGTTCGGCGTGGACCTCGAGTCCCGAGTGCAGGCCACGCTCGCGCTCGGCCCCGAGCCGCACGCTTACAGGCGCATCAAGCGAGACGGCGACGCCTTCGTGCTCGCGATCAAAGATTGGCGCGTGAGGTTCGTAGTGCTCGCGAACCGGCGAATCTCGGTGTCGCGCTTGTCCTCGGGCTACTCGCCGCGCGAGCTCGCGAAGACCAAAGACCCAGCGCTAAGCGCACACATCGCGCTCTCGCAGTTCATCATTTCGTGAGCGGGTCGCCTGAAGTGTTCGCGAGTCGGTCTGCCCCGAGCTGAACCACTTTGTCCCCGACGACCACGCGAACGATCGCTCCCTTGGTTCCGTTGGTCGTGGCGACGACTAGCGCGCCTGGCTTGATCTTCGCGACCTCCACGGTGGACACGAGCAACGGCGCGTTCTTGGTCGCCGGCGAGTCCACGCACGATTGCTTGTAGATGATCCGCATCGACTCGAGGCTCGTGCCGTCGAACTTGTCGACCTCCGCCGTGTCGCTGCACACCTTCGCGGCGGCAGCGTCCTTCAGCACCACCCGGCTCATGCCCCCTTTGTCCGCGGTGATCGACGCGACCTCTCCGCGCACGAGCTGGATCTGCGCGCTCGCTGCCGCCGTCGGGTCTGGGCC
>JANYHY010000137.1 GCA_025362165.1 Myxococcales bacterium
CCCGCCGATGGTGATGGTCGCGACAGTGACGACCGCGGGCTCCGACTACCTCTCCGAGGCGAGCGTGGCGGTGCCGGCGGACCTGACGCGACAAGCGGTCGTGCTCGTGTTCGATCCCGAGCCGCGCATCGTCTCTCTCGACTCCGCGCCCGCAGACCTCGAGGTGAAGGCGACGCTCGAAGAGGATGACGCGACATCGCCAGCTCCGAGCCTATCGTTGGTGCTCGAGAGCGAGCGCGGGGATTCGATCGGCGTCGCGACGACCGACGATCGCGGACGAGCGCGCTTTCGCCTCGATCCGAGCAAGCTCGGTCCACCAGGACGCGGCGAGCTCGTCGTGAAGTACGCCGGCTCTGACGGCTACGCTCAAAGCGTGCACCATGCACTCATCGAGCGAGACGCTCGCGTGACCCTCGCGCTGAAGGAGAGCGTGCACGGCGGCGTCCCCGAAGACGGCATCCCGATCGCGATCGTCGCCTCCACCAAGCGCGGCCCCATCGGCTCTGGCAGCGTGGAGGCGAAGGTCGGCGACGTGATGGTCGGCGCAGGCACCGTGCAGACCTCTGGTGAGGCCGACCTCGTGGTGACGTTCGGCGCGCAGCACGACAAAGAGATCCCAGTCCGAGTGCGGTATGTGCCGGACACGCCGTGGCTCAAGTCCGGCGACGAACTCTTGATCAATCTCCCTGTCGAGACGCCGAGCCCGTTGCGACAAGTGCCCCTCGTGATCATCGGCGGAGCGCTCGCGGCTTGGTTGATCGCAGGCAGGCTTGCCCAGCGACGCTCCCAGCAGACGCGCGCTGCGGCGCCGCCGCGATCGATGCCTGGCGTCGCAGGGATCTCGATCATCGAAGGCGCGCCGCGCTCGCGCCGCGGTCCGCTCGTGGGCCGCGTGGTCGACGCTCATGATGGTATGCCGGTCGTCAAAGCTCGCGTGGCGGTCGAAGAGTCGCGCATCCAAGACGTGCACGTCGTCGGGAGCGCTTTCACCGACGCCGAAGGGCGATTTCGAATCGAAGCGCACGCGACAGCCGCGATGCATCTCGTGTGTGAAGGACCGCTCCACGCGCCGCTCCGCCAACCGATGCCTCGCGCCACAGAGGTCGAGGTCGCGCTCGTGCTGCGCAAGCGACGCGTGCTCGATCGTCTCGTTCGTTGGGCGCGGGCAGCCGGCGGATCTTTTGATCAGCGTCCAGAGCCCACGCCGGGTCACGTGCGCCGAGAGGCCATGCTCGAGCAACCGAAGGTGGAGCAATGGGCGGCGGCCGTGGAGCGCGCTGCCTATGATGAGGGCATCGTCGACGCGCCCATGGAAGAAGAGCTCGATCGGCTGCACCCAGGTCCGCCACGCGATCCGCAGGGGGAATCCCCGCGCGACGAACGAGGCCGACGCGCGCGTTGACCACCTGCCGTGCGGTCCATATAGTCCGCGCCTCGCACGACGGGTTGGGAGAACGCACGCATGATCATCGTCTACATCCTCATCGGCCTTGCGGTGCTCGCCGGAGTTTACTTCGGCGTCATCCGCAAGAAGCCGGACGAGCTTCCCGCCGCTCCAGGCGACCGCGCGCCTGCAGCGAAGCTGCCTGCCAAAGAGGCCGCGAAAGACGCGGCGAAGGTCGACGCACCAGAACACAAAGCACCCGCGCTGCAGCCGCCGCCGAAGAGCCAGAAGCCGCTGCCCAAGCCGGAGCCAACCAAGAGCGAGTCGCAGGCGACCGCGCACGCGGAGACATCTCCTGCACCGCCGAGCTCCAAGGGGCCGCCGAGCAAGAAAGAAATTCGCGCGCTGCAAAAAGGTCTCGCGGCGACGCGCGGTGGATTCATGGCGCGCTTGAAGGCGCTCTTCACAGGCAAGAAAGAGATCGACCCCGCCATCTTGGAGCAGATGGAAGAGGTGATGATCTCGAGTGACGTCGGCGTGAAGACCGCGCAGGCCATCCTCGGTCGCTTGCGCGATCGCCTGCAGAAGAACGAGCTCTCGGACGAAGACGCCGTGTGGACCGCGCTTCGAGACGAAGCGAAGGCGATCCTGGGGATCGGCGGCGGCGGAATTCGCGTCAGCCACAAACCCACGGTGGTGCTGCTGGTGGGCGTGAATGGCGTCGGCAAGACGACGACGATCGGCAAGCTCGCCACGCGCGCCAAAGAGAACAAGCAGTCGGTGCTGCTCGCCGCCGGAGACACGTTCCGCGCCGCGGCGGTCGCGCAGCTCGAGGTTTGGGGCAAGCGCGTCGAGGCCAACGTCGTCAAAGGCAAAGAGGGCGCAGATCCAGGGGCGGTCGCGTTCGACGCCACGAACAAAGCGAAAGAGCTCGGAGTGCAGATTCTCTTCGTGGACACCGCTGGTCGTCTCCACACGAAGGCGCCGCTGATGGACGAGATCAAGAAGGTGAAGCGCACGATCGCCAAAGCGATGGAAGGCGCGCCGCACGAGACTCTGTTGGTTCTCGACGCAACCACCGGACAGAACGCGCTGACTCAAGCGGCGATGTTCAAAGAGGCGATCGACCTGACGGGCATCGTGCTCACCAAGCTCGACGGCACCGCGAAGGGCGGCGTCGTTCTCGGCATCTGCGACGAGCTCAAGTTGCCCGTGCGCTACGTCGGTCTCGGTGAGCGCGCAGAAGACCTCCGCGAGTTCGACGCCGACGAGTTCGTCGAGGCCCTCTTCGGGCAGGACGCAAGTGAGGCCGCAGCGGCCTGAGCCGGCGGACGCGTAACGCGTGACTGGTCAACCATCGACCCCCACCGCGCTAGCTAGTAGAGGGCGGTGATTCTTTAAGAGGAGAAGTTCTTCGACTATTTCGGTCTTTCGGGCGAAACCGCGCAATTATGATTGATTGGCGGAAATTCAGCGTGTTATAGTGCCCACCACTTTCGCTGTACGCCCAATTCCCCAATCGTTTTAGGCATTTACGCAGTCCTCCGTACTGTAGGATCACTGACTCTTCGGAGCGGTGAAGCCACCAAGGGGTAGCGATGAACTTCAGGATTGAGCCGGCCGGCAGCGCCGGGCGGATCGAACGGAAGCCTGACGAGGCTCGCGACAACCGAAAAACTCGCGTCGGCAAGATGGGCCGATGGATCGGTGTGGTTGCTGCAGCCTTGCTGCTCGCCGCTCCTTCCACCGCGCTCGCACAAAAGGGAAAGGGCAAGGGCAAGCCTCCGGCGACCCCCACCACTCCCGCAGCTGGCGCGGCAGGCGGCAATGTCGATGACCTCGACGCGCCGCCCGCAGGTACCCCCACGACTCCACCCGCAGGTGGGGATCCAACGACCGCTCAGCCCACGGGCGACACGGGCGGTGGTGGCGGCGGCATCTGCGAGATCGACCCGTCGGCTTGTCCGAAGGGCCAAGACCTCGGTGAGGCAGCCAAGCGAAACGTCAAAGCCGAAATCTACGCGGTGGAGCAGATCTACGCGCTCCGGTATCACCGCTTCGAGCTCAACCCTTACTGGGGCTTCACGCTCAACGATCAGTTCGTCAGCCACCCTGGTCCGGGCCTCTCGGCGAACTACTATCTGACGAACGTGCTCGCAGTTGGCCTCAACGGCAACTTCTACTCGGGCCTCAACGTCGACTCGGCGTTCAACTTCGAGACGCGTCGTGCGAGCCGCGTCGCGGTGCCGCTGAACGAGCTCTCGTGGAGCGCCGCCCTCGACTTCACGTACGTCCCCGTTTACGGCAAGTTCGCAGGGTTCTCGAACTTCATCTTCAGCTACGACATCTATGTCGCCGGCGGCGTCGGAGCCATCTCGACCCGACCGATTCCGGTCATCGACCCGGACAACCGCAAGTTCGACTTCGCGCCGAAGATCGCGTTCAACCTCGGCATCGGCCTTCGCATCTTCTTGACGCGCTGGCTCGCGGCCAACCTCGAGATCGCTGACTACATCTTCCCAGAGAAGCTCGAGCAGCTGACCATCGGGACCGGCCCCATCGGCGCCAAGCCGACAGACCTGGGCTACAAGACGTCGCCCTCCAATCCAGACACGTGGCTGCAAGACGGCGTGAGCATCACCAACCACGTGCAAGCGCAGGTCGGTCTCAGCGTGTTCCTACCCTTCAGCTTCAACTACAGGCTGCCCAAATGAGGACCGTCGTCAAAACGCTCGCGGCTGCAGCGGTTGGAACGATCGTGGCGATGTCTGCGGTCGAACCGAAGGCACAGGCGCAAGAGATTCAGCTCACCGGTCCGCTCGCTGGAGCGAAGGCCGTTCGCAAGCTCCGCCTCTATCGTGAGGGTCGCTTCGAGATCGCTCCGTCGGTCAGCTTCTCGCTGCTGGACGAGTATCGCCGCGCGATCATCACCGGCGTGCGCCTGCAGTACAACATCACGGACTGGCTCGGCGTCGGTCTTTGGGGTGGGTACGGTCTCGGCTACAACACGGACCTCACGGACCAGATCGACACGGTCGCCAACCGCACCTCGCGCACGGCGATCAACCTGAACCACACCGGCAACGGCACCACGATCGCCTACAAAAAGCTGCCGTTTGGCGATCAGGTCGGTCAGATCCAGTGGGTCGCCAATCCGCAGCTCACGCTCGTCCCGTTCCGCGGCAAGCTCGCGCTGTTCCAAGCGCTGTTCGTCGACACGGACGCGTATCTCCACGCAGGCCTCGGCATCGTTGGCCTCCAAGAGCGCCCGGACTGCTCCACCACTTGCACGACCACAGCGAGCTTCGCGCTTGGGTCGCGTGTCGCGTTCGCGCCGACGTTCGGCCTCGGCTTGAACTTCTGGTTGATGGACCTCATCTCGCTCGGCGTCGAGTACAAGGCGATGCCGTTCTCGTGGAATCGCGGCGGCTTCGACTCGCGCGGCGGCGGCACCAACGGCGCCTTCCCCGACAACAAGATCGACTCGAACGACCAGACGTTCAAGTTCAACCAGATGATCTCCATCCAGGTTGGCTTCGCGCTCGGCACCCGCAAGACGAGCGAATAGCTCTTCTTACCAAACGAGAGAAAAGGCTCCGAGCAATTCGCTTGGGGCCTTTACTCTTTTGTGGCCGATCCGACCTTATTTACGCCGGATCAAACCTTCGGCGTCGAGGGTGAAGTCGCTCGGGATCGACTTCTTGAAGTCCACGCGCATTGCCTCGGGCACCACCCAACCACGCGAGATGAAGCCGTCGCAGACGCGCGCACGGATCCGAACGCTCTCTTCGTCGCAGAAGATCTCGACGAGCTTGTCGATCGACTCTGCCTCGGCTTGGAAGAGCGTCGCGCCGACGGCGTGGAAGCGCGCAGTCTCGTTCACGTCGTACAAGTAGTCGGTGATCGCGGGCCGAACGCGCGGGTCCTTGAGCTCCTCGAGCGCCGCGAGCATCTGCACCTTGGGATCGGTGAACTTCGCGTACTCGGTGTCCCACGGCTTGAGCCACACGAGCAGCTCGCCCACGTACTCCTCTTCGGAGAGTAGCTTCTTGGCGATCTTCATCGGCCAACCGACGCTCTCTGCCTTCTTCACGTACGCGCGGACGGGCTCGAGCGCGTCCTTGCCGACCTCGCAGATGCCGTCGAACGCGATCTGCTTCTCTTCTTGATCAGTGATGCTTGGGTCCATCACGAAGTTGAAGCGCTTGAGCAACGCAGCCACCGCCTCGACCGTGCCCAGATCGGCGAGCGCCGCGATGGCCTCGATCCGATCGTAGTTCTGCGCGCGTTTGTCCGCAGCCTTGTCTGCCCAACGCGCCACCTCTTTGGGAATGGGCGGCGCCTTCTCGGCGAGCTTCTCGGTCTTGTTGTTGCTGCTCTTGAAGAAGTCGAAGATGCCCAAGTGTTGGCTCCAGCGCGCGAGTGGACCGCAACTTGAGGCGCTCGGCTGCGCCACGCAAGAGCTTTCTTTAGAAATGATTGGGTGAAGCGATCAGCTGGCGATCAATGACGCAGTCATTTACCGAGAGTCACTGGCAGCAGCGTCACTTCAGTGCCTTGTGTCTGCACTTGAAAGCGGACCGCTTGGCCATCCTTCTGCTTGGCGTCTGTTTCCATCGACTGGATGCGCGTGGTGAAGGTCTGCTCGGTGATGTGTTCTGTCTGCTCGCCGAACCCTTTTTTGGCCGCGATATACTCGGCGAACAACCGTGAGTAGTACGTTGCCGCAGGCTCTGCCGCGAGGCGTGCGGCGTCCGCAGGGTCGCCGACCATGTTCGGCGACGAGCCAGCCTCCTCTTGGAACTGCGCCGGCGAAGGCGTGCGTGAGATGCGACCCTGTTCGTCCGTCGTGTCTTCCTCCACGCCCATGAGCTGGTTGAGGAGCTGATCGATCCGGAACGCGAGCCCACCGAGCTCCGCGTGGTCGAGGTTGAAGCGCTTGTCACTCTGGCCGTTGAGGATCGCGAGCAAGCCCTCTTCGAGCTGTCCGATTGGATGGGTGATGTAGTTGCCGAGCAAGAAGCCTCCGACGACGACGAGCACGATCCCGAGGACTGCGACGCCGAGCAGCGGGTAGGCGATGCCAGCAGCGTTCTCGATCGTGGTCGCGGGCGCGGAGACGACGACGACGGTTCCCTTCGGGTTGCTGAGACCATCGAGAGGAGCGGCGGCGATCAGCAGATCGCTCGCAGATGCCGCGGCGGCGTGTCCGGTGTCGAGCACTCCGCGCACTGTGGCTTTGCCGTCACCGGTGACTGCGCTGTCGAGCGGCCCCGTGTTCGCGCTCGATCGCGCGATCACCTGAAGGTTGTCGCCGCTGACGCTCGCGAGGACCATGGGGCGGCCGGTGGTCGCGTCCGCGACGCGCGACATCACGTCGTTGATAGTGAAGCCGGCGACGATGGCGCCGACGATCTCGCCCTTGTCATTGCGCGCGGGCGCGTAGGACGCGAGGTATTGATCGTTGCGGCCTGCGTTGACCCACACGTCCGAGCCGGTCTTGCCCGCGACGATCGTCTCGGTGAACTTCGGGTACGTGGCGGTGAGGTTCTCTCCGCGGAGCAAGTTCGAGTTGTTGCGACCGAGGATCTTGCCGTCGCGGTCCACGAGCAAAACGATGGCGGGCACAGCGCCTTCGAACTCCGGAGTCGTCTTCGCGGAGGCGATGACCGAGTCGCAGAGGCTCGTCGCGGCGGGTCCGCCCGATCGCGGATCGGCCTTGCTGTTGAGCGCGTCGCGCGTGTTCTGCTCTTCAGCTTTGCTCGCGAGCCAGCGCTCCACGCGGAGCCCATCGAGCTGAAGTCGCGCCGAAGCGCTCTGCGCGTCGTGCTTGGCGTCACCCATGAGCTGGGTGGTCGGGGACGCCGCAGCGGTGACGGACGACCTCACCAACACGAACGAGAGCAGCCCAACGATGGCGATGATGATGGCGTTGACGATGATGATCTTGTTTCGCATGCGGCCTCTGAATGCCTCCCCGAGCACTCCCTCCCAGGAAGTGCCAGTCGCCACCGGTCAGGCCCGCCTCTACAGATTGAGGCACGACAGCCGCCCTACGGAATGGCGAAAGAACGCTACCACCCACGACCCAAGCACGGCAACATGCTCAAACATCGATGTTTCGCTCCTCCGCGTTGCTCGTCGACGATCCGCTCTTCGACCGTCACGTACCCCTCGCCTACCACCCCGAGCGCCCAGAGCGCCTGGCGGCTGCGCGGGCGGCGATCAAGGCCGCGGACGTGGACTGGACGCCGATCGAGCCCGCCGACGCCTCATTGGAAGCTCTAGAACGCGTGCACTCTGCACATTTCGTGGCGCAGCTCGAGTCGCTCCGTGGAAAGTCTGCGATGGTGGACGCGGACACGTTCGTGAGCCCGCAGAGCATCGCAGCGGCGATGCGTGCGGCGGGCGGAGCAGCTGCGATGGTCGACGCGATGATCGACGGCCCCAACCCGGTAGGTGTCGCCGTCTTGAGACCGCCGGGGCACCACGCACGCCGCGATGGAGCGATGGGATTCTGTCTCATCAACAACGTGGCAGTCGCCGCAGCGCAGGCGCGCGCGCGCGGGCTCTCTCGCGTGGCCATCGTCGACTTCGACGTTCACCACGGCAACGGCACCGAGGAGATCTTCTGGAGCGATCCGAGCGTGCTCTATGTCTCCACGCATCAGTGGCCGTTCTATCCAGGATCCGGCGCCGCGAGCGACTCGGGCGAGGGCGAGGGCAAGGGCTACACGATCAACGTCCCCTTGTCGGCGGGTGGTGGAGACGCCGTCTATCGCGCCGCGTTCGAGCGCATCATCGCACCGGTGCTCGAGCAGTTCGCTCCGGACCTCGTGCTCGTCTCGGCGGGCTTCGACGCCGCCGCGCGAGACCCGCTCGCGGAGATGCGCCTGACACCTGCCGCGTTCGGCTTCATGTCGGGGATGCTCGCGGCGCAGGCCGCACGCTCCGCGAAGGGACGCATCGGGATCGTGCTCGAGGGCGGCTACGATCTGACGAGCGTCGAGCAGGGCCTCGCCGAGACGATTCGCGGCGTGTTCGCGCAAGCAACCTACGAGCTGCCCGCGCGAGCCTCGATCCCACCTGGCTACGCATTGCCGCCCAACGAGGTCGATCTGGTGCGGGCCGAGAAAGTCGCGAGCCGAACTTGGAAGCTGGCCTGACTCCGAGTGGTGGGGTCTGCGGCTGATTCTCTGGCACCCGCACTAGTGCCGCGATTCCGTCGAAACGACGGGTGCTGCGCACGAGCAGCTTCGCCGCAAATCGCGGCACTAGACGGTCTACTTGGGCTTCGCCCAAACCCGGGCATTCGCTCCCGCGAATTTCCTAGTGCCGTCGATTCAATA
>JANYHY010000208.1 GCA_025362165.1 Myxococcales bacterium
CGCGAGCAGCGCCAAGTAACAAGCCCCAACGAGCGCGCCGAGCTTCCATCCGCGGCTCATGACGTCGCCTCCAAACGCTTGGGCTCGTCGATTCGCTGCGGGCTCGGGATTGTGTCGCGCACGATGCGCTCACCGGCGCCCAGCACGTCTTTGCACTCGTCTTCGCTCGGCGTCATGTTCGCGAACTTCACGAGGTCGCACGTCTGCAAGAACTCCGCGATGACCGGCAGCGGAACGCCAGCCAGCGGCGCGTCCTTCATACGACCGAGGATCTCGTCAGTCGTGGACTCGATGCCGTCAAAGCCGTAGCGGGCGCCCAGGTAAGCGCGCAGCGCGTCGTTGACGCGATCGAAGTAGTCGCCGAAGCGCTCCGTCTCGAGTAGGCCTGCGTGACGAACCTCGTCTAGGCGCTCGAGCGCGAGCTCCCATGGCGGACGAGGTGGCGGAGGTGGCGGGACCGCCTTGGGTCGACGCAGCCAACGGCGCACTAGATAGAGGAGAAGCGCCCCGAGCACGACTCCAACACCGATGGCCTCGAGCGTGTTCTTGAGCGAGGTCCACTCCTCACGTTGATTCTGCGGTGCTGGGTTCGTCCTCGGCTTCGGATCGTCCGTGGAGGCGATGGGGTCGTCGATGGTGATTGCGTGCGCGTGCGTGCAGAGCACGGAGATGTCACCGCTCGCGCGCGACACAGCGATCGGCATTGGCGGCAACGTCAGCTGATGGCGTCCCGGCTCTTTTGGGAGCGCGAGCAGCGGGAGCTCGAGCGTCGTCTTGGTGTGCTCGCCCATCGTCTGGATCGTGATTCGCGCAGCGGCGCCGCCGTCTTGGTTGGGGATCACCCAGCCCTGATCGGTGAGCGTCTTCGCCGCGTCCGAAGCTTGTTGCAGCTCGAGGCCGTTGGCCAGCACGCGCTCGCCCTTGCCGTGATCGATCGTGACGACAAGCGAGCTCGCGTACCCGGAGAGTCCCTTCTCGGGGAATGTGTCCGTCATCGTTGGTCGCACGGCGCCGGGCGGCAGAGTCTCCACGCAACCGTGCACTGTGTCGGGAGTGCTCGCGTCACCGTCCGCCCGCGCGTTGGCGCTCGCGAGACATACGAGCGCGATGGAGATCCATGCTGCTCTCATCGCGCGTGGATCCTCTTGCCGCGTCGCGCGAACAGATCGCGCAGCGGCTTGACGAACGAGCCATCCGTGCGGACGTCCACCTGATCGATTCCGAGCTTGGAAAATAGCTGTTTTCGCGAGAGCGCGAGCTGCTCCATCGCGCGAGCGTGGTGTGCGCGTACGCGCTTGTCGCCAGTGTCGACGACGACCGTTTCGCCGCTCTCGAGATCTTCGAACGTGACGACGCCCACGTCTGGGAGCGTGAGATCGCGCGGGTCGCTGAGCACCACGCAGATGACGTCGTGCTTGCGTGAGGCCAACGCGAGCGCGCGCTCGTAGCCTTGCGCGAGGAAGTCGCTCACGATGAACGCGATGCTCCGGCGCTTGGCGACTCCGACGAGCGCCTCGAGCGCCCCGCGAAGATCCGTCGAAGGTCCGAGCGCAGGAGGTAGGTGCGGAGGGCGCGGCGCGACGTCGCGGTACTTCGGCTCGAAGCCGAGGATCTCGCGCACCACGCGCATCACGTGCTTCTCGCCCTTCTTCGGCGGCACCATGCGCTCGACATGGCTGGTCGACACGATCAACCCGACGCGGTCGTTGTTGCGGATGGCGCTGAACGCCAAGAGCGCCCCGACCTCCGACGCGACTCGCGCTTTGGGTGCGCGCCTGGTGCCGAAGCGCTGAGAAGGTGACAAGTCAACCACCAGGTTGACGGTCATCTCGCGCTCCTCCACGAACACCTTCACGAACGTCTCGTTCATCCGCGCCGACACGTTCCAGTCGATCGTCCGCACGTCGTCGCCGGGTTGGTATGGGCGCACCTCTCGGAACGCCAACCCCTGCCCCTTGAAGCTCGACGCGTACGTCCCCGACAGATTCTCGTTGGCGAAGCGCGCCGTGTGAATCTCTATCGTGCGGAGGGCAGCGAGGAGCTCTTTGGGGATCATCGTTCGGCGTTCAGCAAGGCACGCGGCACAGGCCGACAAACTCGCCGCGGAAACTATTCCTGCCACCGTTCGTTGCCAACCCCTGTCATCATGTCCCGCGATTCGTGTCGTTACCGATCAAGCCACTCACCCGAACGTGGGCCGCTGTTCAGGTCGTGGCGGTCCTCGCGACGCTGTTCGCTTGGGTGTTCGGCTCGACCACCCTAGGAGCGGGGATCTTCGGCTCCAGCCCCAACATGCTCGTCGCGCACGTGGCGTTGACGGGGTTGGTCGGCCTGGTCGCAGTGTTCGTCGCGACTGCAGGTGACGAGAGTCGGATCGTCACGCTCGGGTTGTCCAAGCCCACGGACAAGTTCGGCACCGCCGTCGCCACGCTGGTGGCCGCAGGCGGCACATACATCACGAGCGCGGTGGTCACGGTGGGCGCCATGGCGTTGTTCGGCGGTAGCGTCGACGTCGTCGACAAAGCGCGCGCGATGGAGGCACTGAGCGCGTTCCCATTATGGTCTCTCTTGCCCGTCGCGCTCTTCGCGGGCTTCAACGAAGAGGTCCTTTTCCGCGGGTTTTTGCTCTCGCGCTTCCGTGTGTTGTTCGGTGAGTCGCGCCGATCTCTCGCGCTCGGAGTCGTCCTCTCCGCCGCTCTGTTCAGCGCAGGCCACGGCTACCAAGGCATGATCGGCGTCGTGCAGACGTTCGTCGCGGGCGCGTGCCTCGCGACCGTGGCTGCGGTTCGCAAGAGCCTGTGGCCCTCGATCATCGCGCACGCCGCGATCGATCTCTTCGGCCTCGTCGCGTTGCATTTCGTCAAGCCGTTGCTCGAAAAGATGCTCGAGCAAGAGGGCTTTCACGTCCCGCACTGAGGATTTGACGGCGGATGAGCTATAGTTGGTCACTATGAGTCGTCGTCGCAAGATCGGTCGTCCGCTCCTCGTCGTCGTCGCAGGCACTGCCGCGCTCGCGTACGCCTGCGGTACCAGCGAGGTCTCTGGCAACCTCATCGCCTTCGAGCCAGACGCCGGCCGCGACATGGGCGTCTCGGAGACGTCGGGCAACCTGCTGCCGGCGGACGTGAACCAGCCCGACACCAGCAAACAAGACGCGGGCGACGCCGCGACCGACGCACCCAAAGACGCACCCGGCGATGGTGGGTGAGCTCTTCGAGCTCGAGATGTTCGGCGAAGGGGTCGAGCGTCGTTACCGCAAGATGAGGCCCGAGGTGGAGGCGATGCCGTGGGGCAGCTTCGATCTCGGCAAGCTCTCGCCGGCGGCGATCCTCGCGGGTCGTCAAGGGTGGACGGCCGCAGCGTTTCAAGAGCATCGCACAGGCGTCGCGTGCTGCATGGCTCTGCGTGCGATGATGGAGGCGCGCGCGCCCGTGGATCTCATCGCGCTCGCCTCGCGCTTCCCGCTCGACGAGATGGTTCACGTCGAGCTGTGTGCGCGCATGGCGATGGAGCTCGGCGGCGCGACCGCGCTGCGCCACGATCCAGATCACATGCTGGTGGAGGCTGACCCCGCCCTGCCGGCGTTGCTTCGGGCGTCCGCGATGGTGACTCGCTTCTTCTGTGTTGGTGAGGCGCTCTCGATCCCGCTGCTGCGCGCGACGTGGCACGCGGCGGTGCAGCCGCTGCCGAAGGCGATCCTTGGGCGCATCGTGAAGGACGAGGCAGCGCACGGGACCTTCGGCTTCGCGTTCCTCGATTGGGCGCTCGGCAAGCTCGACGACGACGGCGTGAAGTTCGTGGCCGCCGAGGCGGATCGCGCGATCCGTTTCTTGCAGAATACATGGACCCCACGTCGCGAGTCGACCGTGGAGCTCCCTGACGAGACTGGCGACACCCTGGGCTGGATGCGCTCCCAGGCGTACTTGGCGCTCGCCGAGAGATCCCTCGAGGACAAAGTGCGCGCGCCGCTCCGTGCGCGAGAGATCCCAATCACGGCTTGAGCTCCAGGAGCCGCTCGCGGCGCGTGGGCGGCTCACTCCATCGCTCGGGCGCCACGGCCAGCCACACACGCTCGATGCGAATGGACACGGCGCCACGGACCGCTGTGCGCGCCTCGGGATCGGCGAGCACGACGTCGCGGTAGTAGGCCTCGACGCGGGCGGGAACGAAAAGACCGTTGACGCCTGCGAGGCTCCACATCGTTCCCCAAGCCCGCTGCGAGCGTCGTCGCCCGCGCAAAACTTCGCGCGTGGTTCCATCTCCGAACACCGCGACGATCGCGAGGTCTGGCATCTCGTCTCCGACCGTCCACTGGAACGTCGGGTAGCAGGCGAACGGCCACGCCTGCGTCTGATCGCGCACGCCTTGGATCGCCGCGGATGCGATGACGATCGCTCCGACGATGATCGCAGCGACCGGAGACGACGGCGGTCTCGCATCGATCGCGCCGGTCTTCGCGCGCGCCCATCGCGCGACCCGCGACCAGTCGATCAACGCCACGTAACACGCCCACAACGAGATGAACGGGATGCGCATGAACAGATCGGTCGCGACGTGGAACGCGAGTCCCGCGCACGCGATCGCCACTCGCGCGCGCCGACCCACGAGCGCCAGCGCGCCGAACGACAGCTCGAACGCGATCACCAAGAGCGCGCTCACGTGGAGCAGCCACGGCGCGTGATCGATCCGCCACACGGGGAGCCACTCGTACTGTCGCCACTTCCAGTGCATCTGATTCTCGAGGTTCGAGCCGAGCGCCCAATCGAGACCCGACTCCCGCAGCTTGTAGAAACCGGGGAAGAAGTAGATGACGCCAAGCGAGAGCCACACCATCAAGAGCGGCCACGCATAGGCCTCGTGAGGCGGTCGCTCGAGCGCGAGCCACGAGCCCCCTCGCCTGCGCGTGTCGTAAGAGAGCGCGTCGTCGCACGGGCTCGCGGCGAGGATCGCGGCGAACCACACGAGGTGCATGTCGTGAGTCACCGTGCCTCCCAGCTGCGCGAGCGCAAAGAGGTAGAACGTAGTGACCGTGAGCACGAGCAGCGCGGGGCGCGTGTAGACGCCAAACATCGTGAGCAGCGCCACACAGACGCACGCCGCTTGCGTGAAGTGAGCGAGCGTCGAATCGATCGGCGCGTACTTCACGAACCAACCGAGACCCTCGGGCGCCGAGCGCACCGCCGCGGGCAACGCTGCCCATGCGGGACCCTCGCGCGTCTCTGGGGACGCGACGATCAAGAGAGGCACCACGATCCGCAGCGCTGCGAGCGTCAGCGCGTGCTGCGGAGCAGGTCGAGCCAAGCGCACGACCGCATCTTACGTCGCGCCTTTACGCCAGTGGAGTAGCAGTCGATGGATACCGAAGGCCGCAGCCAGCGTGACGACCATGATCGCGTACATCGTCGTGAATAGGCTCGGAACCATCACGGCATGCACGACGCGAAGCAAGACGAAGCCGACGATCAGCGCGACCGTGGTGAGCTTCTTCCGCTGAAGCGCGGCGTATGCGTCGGCCGACGATGTGTCCACGGCGAGGTGCGGAGTGGATCGATACGAGCTCACGACCTGCTGCGTTTGGGCGCTCTCTTGGAGCTCGAACTCGCGAATCGCTCTGTCCGCGGCGAGATACACCGATTGACTATAGTGGCGCATGGTCAGCCTCTCATCGTGATGTTGGCGCGCGCGTAGGATGCGTCGCGTTGTTGAAGAGCCGACTCCATGGTCTTGTATTCGGCGCTGTCCTTCGGCGTGTTGGTCACGGCATCGAAGCCCGCTTTGAACGCGGCGTCGTCCGCGTAGCGCTTCGCGAGGCTCGGGTTCGCGGTCATGAACGCATCCCTCGAGAGTCCACTCGTCGACATGTCCATCGCGGCGTTCATCCCGTGATCGCACTGGACCTGCAGCGCGAGCACGAGCGGGCGATCTTGGCCCGCCATCTGCGTCGCCATCTTCTGGTTGGCAGAGGCGAACGTGGTGCCGACCTCAGGGTACTTGGCCAGCTCGGCACGTTTGAAGCTCTCGGGGAGATCGAGGTGCGTGAGCATCGCCACGTGCTCCTCGTCCTTGGCCACGGCGCGCGAGAGGGCTTCGCCGCGCACGTTGACCTCGCGGAGCTCCCAGAGCCCTGCACCGAGGCCGACGACGGGAAGAGCAGCCGCAGCGCCGGTGGCGAAGACCCCACTCTCGAGCACGTGGATTCCGATCACATCGCCGCCGACTTCGACGCCATGCAAGCCCATCTCGACGCTGCCCGCGATGTTTGCTTTCGCGCCTTTGTATTCGGCGATGAGTTCGTCGTAGCTCTTGTCATCGCCGCGGATGGCCATCTTCTGGACGCCAGCGTCGCCAGCGATCTTGGCCATGACTTGGCCAGAGCTGAGGTTGTCGCAGCCCGAGTCGTGGAGCTGCTGCAAGTCGCGGTCTTTTCGGTTCGAGATTGCGTCGGTCATTTGTGCCTCCAACACCCTGTCGACCGCGGGCAAGGAAAGTTGCGGACTCATTCATCGACACTCGCGCGGCCGTCGTAGATACTCCGCTTCGATGCGTCGCCCGACGTCCAGCGCCGTGCTCGCAGCATGCGTGTTTCTCCTCCCCGCGATTGCCTTCGCAGATCCCGGGGGGGGTCACGCGCCTGAGCCAGCGCCTGGCGGGCCGCAGGTCAACATCCTGCGCATCGTGCTCGGCCTCGGCGCGGCGCTGATCCTCGCGGTCCTCGCCGCGCACCCGTTCGTGCGCAAGCTGGAGAAGCGCCTCGGCCTCACCGTGCTCCTGTCGAGCGGCATTCCGTTCATCGCGATGGGCGTGATCTTCCGCATGCCGACCGTGGGCA
>JANYHY010000210.1 GCA_025362165.1 Myxococcales bacterium
GCATCCGTCGCGATGAAGTGTTCGCTCGCTACGGTGGTGAAGAGTTCGCCATCGTCCTGCCCGAGACCGCTCTCGACGGCGCGCGCGCTCTGGCCGAGGGGCTGCGCGAGAAGATCGAGTCGTCACGCTTCGTCTTCCAGAACGAGCTGATCAAGGTGACGATCTCCATCGGCGTCGCCATGCTCCAACCCGAAGATCGCACGAGCCTCGATCTCATCCGGCAAGCAGACGAGAAGCTCTACGAAGCCAAACGCGGCGGCCGCAACAAAGTCTGTTGATCGCCGTAGACCGTGTGAGCACCTCGTGAGCACGGGCCGAGAGTCGCCTGAGGTGTTGATCGCGCCGCCGGGCCCTAAATCCAGGGCGATCACCGCTCGTATCGCTGCGGTGGAGTCCCCAGCGTTCGAGGCGCGAAGAGACTCACGGCAGGAGGTGAGCCACGCCGAGCAATCTCCGATCGTGTACGAGCGCGGCCTTGGATCGAACGTCTGGGACGCGGACGGCAACCGCTATGTCGATTTGATCGCGGGCTTCGGCGCGCTCCCGGTCGGGCACGAGCATCCGGCGATCAAGGCTGCGGCGCACGCGCAAGGTCTCCGCATGTCGCTCGCGCTGGGCGACGTGTACTCCACCGAAGTGAAGGCCGAGCTGTGCGAGCGACTCGTCGCGATGTTCCCCGAGCCAGGCGCACGCGTGATGTTGGGGTTGAGCGGCGCGGACGCGATCACCGCTGCGTTGAAGACCGCGATGCTCGCGACCGGTCGCGCGGGATTGCTCGCGTTCCGAGGCGGATATCACGGCCTCAGCTACGCGCCCCTCGCCGCATGCGGATTGAACGAGTCGTTTCGCGCTCCGTTCCGGGCGCAGCTCGGCGACCACGTCACGTTCGCGCATTACCCCACGGATGCAGCGTCACTCGAAGACACGATGACGCACGCGGAGACGACGCTCGCGTCCGGCGAGATCGGCGCTGTGCTGGTCGAGCCGATCTTGGGTCGCGGAGGTTGCATCGCTCCGCCCGCCGACTTCTTGCCGTCTCTGCGCGCGCTGTGTGATCGCGCAGGCGCGCTGCTCATCGTGGACGAGATTTGGACCGGGCTCGGTCGATCGGGGGCGATGCTTGCGTCGTCAAGTATCGTCCCGGACGTGATCTGTCTCGGCAAAGCGCTGGGCGGTGGGCTCCCGATCTCTGCCTGTTTGGTGCGCGCGAACGTCATGCGCGCGTGGGCGAAGCACGGGGGCTCGACGATCCACACGGCGACTCATTTCGGCTGGCCGCTCGCGTGCGCCACGGCCAAGGAGTGCTTGAACCTCCTCGAGCGAGAGCAGCTCGCAGCTCGCGCGGCGGTCGTGGGCGGGCGATGGATCGAGCGGCTGCGCGCAGAGGGGCTCGATGCGCGCGGTCGGGGTTTGATGATCGGGATCGATCTCGGCGACGCTGCGCGTGCCCTCTTGATCTCACGCGCGCTGCTCGCCTTGGGTTGGCTAGTCCTGACCGGAGGACTCCGCGGAGAAGCGCTCACGCTGACGCCAGCGCTCGACATCGACGAGTCGCTCCTCCAGGATTTTTCGATCACGCTCGGCGCGCTCGCGAGATCCAAGTGACCACATGCTTGCGAGTGGACGAAGCTGACGCGCTTCACGCGAGAGCGCGCGCGTTCGTCAAGGCGTTCAGCGCGGGCGAGGCGCCCCCCCAGGCGTTCGACGCGCTGGCGCTCGATCTGGCTCGTTTTCAGGCCTCTCGCTCTCCAGGTTACGCGCGCCTGTGCGCATCGCGCGACGTCGACTTGGCCCACGCGGTCACCGCGAGTCAGGTGCCCGCAGTGCCCACCGATGCGTTCAAGGTCACCCGCGTCGCGACGTTTCCGCCGAGCGACGACCGCGTCGTGTTCCGCACCAGCGGGACCACTATCGGCACGCGAGGCACTCACGCGATGCGCACGACCGCGACGTACGACGCCGGCGCCCTCGCGTTCGGTCGCTGGGCGCTCGCCTCCGACTTGGAGAC
>JANYHY010000226.1 GCA_025362165.1 Myxococcales bacterium
CAAAAATGACAGGGAGCGGTCACTCTCTTCCCACGGAAACGCCTCGTGCATAGCGTTGACGTTGGAGGCAAGGTTGCCATGCGAGAGGATGACCCCCTTGGGGGTCCCGGTGGTCCCGCTGGTGTACAGCATCAGCGCGTCGTCTTCGCCGCGTGCGGTCGAGGGACCCAGCCTTCGCGTCGCGCTCGTGAGCTTGGTGACGTCGTGAATGGGCACGTCCGCGAAGCTCTTCGCGCGCTCTGCCAAGTCTGGAGTCACGAGGATCGCGCGTACTTCAGCGTCAGCGCAGAAGAAGCGAGACTCTGGCTCTGGGTGCAGCGGCGAGAGCACGGTCACGCAACCGCCCGCGTGCCAAACCCCCAAGAGCGCCTGCAGGAAGTTGCGCCCGGGTGAGGCGAAGATCGCGATGCGTGCATGATGCAATGATTTTGCGCCACCCGACAACGTCGCCGCCACACGCCTCGCGCCGTCGTCGACTTGCCCATTCGTCGCCGCGCCAGCGCCATCGATCACGAGGAGCCTCTCCTGATCTCGAGCTTGGAGCGTGTGCAGGAGTGTCCCCATGAGAGCGTCTCTACTATCACGCGATGGTAAGATGCACGCGTGGCTCGGGTCCAATCGCGCAAGAAGCTCTCGACATGGCGCAGGGTCGCGATGGCTGCCTGGGACGCGCCGCGTGACCCGACCGCGTATGGCACGCTCGACCTCGACTGCGAGAACGCGCTCGCTTACCTCGCCGCGGTGGAGGCGCGCACCGGCGAGAAGGTCACGCTCACGCATTTGACGGGCAAGGCCATCGCGATCGCGATCGCCGAGACCCCCGAGACGAACGCGTTCGTGTCGCGCGGGCGCTTGATGCTCCGCGATACCGTGGACGTCTTCTTCCAAGTCGTCTTCGACAACGGCTCCAACTTGGCAGGAGCGAAGATCGCGCGCGCGAACGAGAAGAGCCTCATGGAGCTTGGTCGGGAGCTTCGTGAACGCGCCACCGCGATTCGCTCCCAGCGCGACGCCGACACCGCGCAGAGAGCCAGATCGCTCGCAGCGCTCCCTTCGTGGTTCGTCGGGTTCGCGACTCGAGCGGGGGCGAACCTCTCTTACGACTGGAGCCTCGATCTCAGTCGATTCGGCGTTCCGTACGACGCGTTCGGCTCCGTGATGGTCACCAACGTGGGCACGTTCGGACTGCAAGTCGGTTATGCCCCTCTCCTCGAACTCTCGCGTGTTCCGCTCGTCATGACACTCGGCGCAGTGCGCGACGCGCCAAGCGTGCACGAGGGAACTCTCTGTATCCGAAAGCGCGTGACGATCGGCGTGGCGTTCGATCATCGCGTCCTCGACGGCTACCAAGCGGGGGTGCTCGCGCGCAGGTTCACCGGCGTGATCGAAGATCCGAAGATCGAGCTCGGCGAGCCCTGATCCGTGATTTCACTGATTGAAGCGACTCGAGCCCATCAGGGTGTCCTGCACAACTTGATGCAGCTCTACGCGTACGACTGGAGCGAGCTACTTCCGCTGGAGTTGAACGCTAATGGTCTATTTGATGATTACCCATTAGAGGCCTATTGGATTGATGATTGGCGACATCCGTTCTTGATCGAAGCCGACGGTAAGCTCGCTGGGTTTGCGCTCGTGCTCGCCAAGAGTCGACTGTCCGAGCGCGACGGCGTCTTCGACATGGCGGAGTTCTTCGTGCTGCGAAGACACCGAAGAGGCGGCGTCGGGCAAAAGGTCGCGACGGAGCTGTTCAATCGCTTCCGTGGACCGTGGGAGGTCCGCCAGCGACGAGAGAACCCAAGCGCGATAGCGTTCTGGCGCAGAGTCATCGGCGACTACACGGTCGGCCAATTCGAAGAGGTCGATTGGAGCGACGAGCGCTGGACCGGCCCAGTGCAGACATTCTCGAGCTTGCCGCGGTGACGCGCGCAGCCTAGATCGATCGCGCGTGAGCCAGGAATTTCGCCGCTTCGAAGGCACGCCGACGTACCTCACCAACGAGTCGCTCGAGGCCGCCGTGAACTGCGCGCTCGCGCTTGAGCGACCGCTGCTCGTGAAGGGAGAGCCCGGCACTGGCAAGACTCTCCTGGCGGAGGCGATCGCTGAGTCGCTTGGGTTGCCGCTCATCCATTGGCCGGTGAAATCGACGACGCGCGCGCAAGACGGGCTCTACGTCTACGACACGGTGCAGCGCTTGTATGATGCACGCTTCGGAGACGGCGACGTGAAGGACATCCGCCGCTACATCAAGCTCGGCCCGCTCGGTCGCGCCTTCGCGAGCACCGCGCAGACCACGTACGACTACGCACAATCGGCTGGTGGGAGAGGCCGTCGCGTGCTGTTGATCGACGAGGTGGACAAGGCGGACATCGAGTTCCCGAACGACCTCTTGCACGAGCTCGATCGCATGCGCTTCATCGTCAACGAGACGGGCGACGAAATAGTCGCCGAAGAGCGCCCAGTCGTGATCATCACGAGCAACAACGAGAAGGAGCTGCCCGACGCGTTCTTGCGGCGCTGCGTGTTCCACTTCATCGATTTCCCAGACCAAGACCTGATGAAGCGCATCGTGCGCGTGCACCACCCGAAGATCGACGACGCGCTCATCGACCAAGCTGTCGTGAAATTCTACGAGCTGCGCGCGCTGCCCCGCCTGCGTAAGCGTCCGTCCACGAGCGAGCTCGTCGATTGGATCAGCGTCCTCAAAGCTGCGGGCATCGGGCCCGAGCGCTTCGTGCGCGAGCTGCCGTTCTTGGGCGTGCTCCTCAAGAAAGAGCAAGACATCGAGCTCTTCGGACAAGCGAAGAAGGGCGGCGCCTGGCGCAGCTAGGTCTAAACTGCCAACGCCGTGTGGATCGTCCCCTTATCTTCGATCGTCGACAAGCGCGTCTCGGACGATCCTCGTCTCGTGGGTGGCAAGGCCGCGCGTCTCGCGTGGCTCGTGCGACAGGGGCTCGCCGTTCCCGAAGCGTGGGTGCTCCCCGCGAGCGCTTTCGTCGAGGCGCTCAAGCAACTGCCCCCTGGGTGTGAACCGAAGGCGTTGTTGCGAAGCGCGGGAGGGCGCGACAACTTCGAGCGCGCAGCAGACGCGCGTGATCACTTCCTCGCCGCCGAGCTGCCGAAGGGCCTGAGCGAGGAGCTCGCGCTGCTCTGGAGCGAGCAAGAATCAGGGCTTCCGTGGGGTTTTGCGGTTCGCTCCAGCGCGACGTTCGAGGACGGATCGGTCGCATCGATGGCGGGGATCGCAGAGTCCCGCCTCGGCGTGCGGGGGCCGGAGGAGCTCGCGACTGCGATTCGCGAAGTGTGGGCGTCGATCGCATCGGGGCGCGCGCTCGCATACCTGGCTGCGCGCGGTGTGAAGGAGGTGAGCATGGCCGTCGTGCTCCAGCGCGTCGTCGTCGCCAAGAGCGCCGGAGTGATGTTCACGCGCGCTCCTCACTCGAGCTACCGAAAGGAGCGCATCATCAACGCCGCGCTCGGGCTTGGCGCTCCCGTCGTGGATGGCGTCGCGACGCCTGATCTGCTGCGCGTCGACGATCGCGGGCGCGTCGTCGAGGCTGTGATCGCCAACAAGCCTCACATGCTGATCGTCGGCGCGCGTGGCGTCGAGCAGACCGTGTCGAAGCGCCCGACAGCACCGAGCCTCTCGCCCGATCAGATCTCGCAGCTCGCCGAGGTCGCGCAGCGCTTGGAGAACGCCGAAGACATCGCGTGGGATCTCGAGTTCGCGGTGGACGATGAGCGCGTGTGGGTCGTGCAAGCGCGGCCGGCGACGGGTCGCGGATTTCCAGAGGGTGGAGACGCCGATACTGTGTGGAGCAACGTCAACGTCGGCGAGGCGTTGCCCGGTGTCGCCACGCCGCTCACCTGGTCGGTCGCGGGGGCGTTCAGCGATGCCGGGTTTCGACAAGCCTTCGCGACGCTCGGCTGCTCGGTGCCCAAGAGCGCGCGCCTCGTGTCGAGCGTGCACGGCCGCGTTTACCTGAATTTGAGCCAGTTCATGCGCATTGCGTCTCAAGTGCCGTGGCTCGATCCGCGAACGCTCGTGGAGCTCGGAGGCGGCGGCGGCGCAGATACGCTCGCCATCCAATCCGGTGATGTCTCGCGCAAGGGCTTCTACGCGAAGCTCCCCCTCACCGTGACGCGACTCATCAAAGAGCAGCTCCGCCTCGACCAGCAGGTCAGCGAGTTCGAGACCTGGGCTGAGCGTGCGCTCAAGCTCCACCACGCGCTCGATCTGGCCATCTTGCCGGACGAGGCGCTCGCGCGGACGATCGGCGATGTCCAGTCCATGCTCGAGAAGACCGGCACCGTCATGCTCACGTGTGCGTCCAGCGCGCTCGGCACGCACCTCTTGTTGACTATGCTCCTCGCGCGCGTCGCGCCCATCGACGCAGAGCGGGCTGCGCAAGCGCTGACGAGCGGCATTCGCGATCTGGAGAGCGCGCGGCCCGCGATCGGTCTCATGCGCGTAGTCATGCTCGCGCAGCGCGAGCCCGAGGCGAACGCGGCGTTGTTGGACGACAAGACGCAAGGCCTCGACGCGATCCCAGACGGGCCCACACGCCGAGCGCTCGTGAGCTTCCTCGAGCTGTATGGCGATCGCGCAGTGCGTGAGGCCGAGCTCTCGACGGCGCGTTGGAGAGAAGATCCTCGGCCGGTCCTGTCGATGTTGCGCGTCGCGCTGCGCGGGCGATCGATCGACATCGAGCCGCTGCTGGCGCGAGCCCGAGCGCACGCAGACGGCGAGACGCAGCGACTGTTGCCGAAGCTCGGAGTCTTCGAGCAGACGGCGATGCGTCACATCACTCTACGAGCCCAGAAAGCCGCCAGATTACGCGAGCGCATGCGCGGCTGGGTCACGCGCGTGCTCGGCACGATGCGACACGTCGCGCTCGACGCAGACCGTAGGCTCGCGCGCTTGATGCCCGAGCTCGCCGAGGACACGCGGGCGCTCGCGGGGACTCCCGTCGGCGCGATTGCACCAGTGTTCTTCCTGACGGTCGAGGAGATCACTCAAGTCTTGCGGAGCGCGCGCACGGATCTGGCGCCTGTGGTTCGTCTGCGGCGCGCCGAGTACGCGCGGGATCTCGGGCGACCTGATCCTCCCGCGACCTTCACGGGCGCCCCGTCGAGCGTGCTGTTGCCGCCTTCGGGCGCGAGCACTCTGCGCGGTCTGCCTGCAGGAGCGGGAGTCGTGGAGGGTCGCGCGCGTGTGCTGCACGGGCCCAGCGAGATCGGACAGCTTCAACCAGGAGAGATCCTCGTCGTGCACACGACCGACGTCGGTTGGACTCCGTTGTTCCTCGTCGCTGCGGGCGTCGTCACCGAGCTTGGCGGGCCGCTCTCTCACGCGGCGGTCGTCGCGCGGGAGCTCGGAGTCCCGAGCGTGGTCAACGTCGAAGGCATCACGCGCGTCGTTCGCACCGGCGAGCGACTGCGAGTGGACGGCGGCAGTGGAACGGTCGAGCGACTGAGCCGCGATCGCGAAGAGCTCCCTTCTTGAAGCGGTGGGTCGTGCGAGAGGCCGACGCGCGCACGCTCGTGGGCGTCCTCGCGGCGATGGGTGAGGCCGAGTCTGCGATCGCCGAAGGCCGCATATTTCTAGGCCGGCAGCGATTGAGCGCCGCTCGCGAACTCTCGGTGGGCGACGAGATCACCGTGCACGCCGCGCGCCCGACGAAGGGCGGAGGGACCGAGACCGCGACCATCCTCTACCAAGGCGAAGGCATCGTCGTCGCTGACAAGCCCGCGAGCATCCCGACGATCTCCGACCATCGCGGACACGAAGGGACGCTCGTCGCGCTCGTCGCGCAGAAGGTCGGAGTGACCCCGTCGTCCTTGCATCCCACGTCGCGTTTGGATCGTGGCGTCAGCGGCGTCGTCGTCTTCGCTACCACGCAGATCGCGAGAGATCGCTTGGTGACCGCGCGAGAGAAGGGCCAATACACGCGGCGCTATGTGGCAATCACCGCGACTACCAAGTTGGTAGATAATGGCATATGGCGAGAGCCCATCGGGCGCCATCCGCGTGACGCACGATTGAGAGCTGCGCGCGGCCGAGACGCTGTTGCCGCGGAGACGCGCTTCAAGGTCGTGGCGCGAACGGAGCGCGCGTCGCTATTGGCGATTACGCCGATCACTGGGCGCACGCATCAAATCAGAGTCCACGCGAGCTTCGCCAAGGCGCCTGTCTTGGGTGACGTCGCCTATGGCGCAAGCGCGCGCATCACGAGCAGTACCGGCGCGATCCGCGAGCTTGATCGTGTCGCTCTGCATTGCTCATGGGTTCGCCTCTTCGACGAGCCGCCGTTCACGGCTACCTTGCCCGAAGAGTTGAGAGACGCGTGGCGCGCGTTGGGCGGGACGGACGACGCCTGGGACTGGGCGACGCTATGACCGAGCTGCGCACAGAGCGACTGTTGGCGACCGCTCACTTCCAGGTGAACGCGTATGCCCGATCGTTTGCGGCGACGACGAGTCGCTCGTTGGCGACGATCAGCGTGTTGAAGCGATACATTCCCGGCATCGTCAGGCCCTGATCGGATGAGTCGAAGCGGATGGTTCCGTCGTTCGCGTCATAGGCGCGCAGCGCGTTGTCTCCGCCGCCGCCCGTCATCCACACGAATGGATTGCTGACGCCGTCCGTCGTCGTGATGATCGGCGAGCCGTGTCCCCAGCCCTCCGCGCACCACGCGACGCTCGCCGTCGGCGGGCTGCCAGGCGTGATCTGGACACCGACCAGATCGCCATACTGACCCATGGGACAGCCCACGCCGACCCCGCCGCTCTGCGCGTCGAACACCACGAGCGTGCCGCCTTGGAATGGAACGGCGGCCGCGGCGTTGACGATGTCGTGCGTCGCGACCTTGAGCTGGATCAACGCGGGGAGCCCGACCGCACCGCCGAGGTGAGCGGCATCGAGCACATACATGAAGCCGTCCTTGCCGAGCGCGACCGCGAGCTTCGGTATGGGGGCGTTCGGTTGCTTGACGAGGATCACGCCGCTGCCGCCGAGATCTTTGTCGAGTTGATCGAGCCCTCGCCAATTGGGCGCGACGAACACGTCGTCGGGCACGTCCTTCAATCCAGTTGTGGAGAATCGAAGCACCGCCTCGCCTCCGGACCACTCGCTCACTGCGTCGCCGCCGCCATTGCCGGTCGCGAAGAACACACTCGCTCCGTCGCTCGCGACGCCGTTCGGAGACCACACTCCCGCCTGCGGTCCGGGAGACATCCACGCGGCGAGCGGCGTAATGCCCGAGACCGTCGGCGGCGCGGTGATGGAGACACGTGACACGTCAATCGATACGACGGTGCCTCGATAGTTGCCGCAGTCGCCTTGGCTCCCGTACGGGACGAACAGCCGATTGCCGATGAGCGCGAGCGCGCCGCGTTGGTGCGCGACGGTCGGATCGAACTGGTGATCGTTGGAGAC
>JANYHY010000232.1 GCA_025362165.1 Myxococcales bacterium
GTCTCCAACACGCGCGGCACGAGCTACTTGCAGCTCGCCGATCTTGGAGAGGGCAAGCTCGTCGACGTCCACGCGCTCGTGCAGAGCGAGCGATTCGATCAGGCCTTCACGCCGCGGTGGTCGCCGGACAATCGTCACGTCGCGTACTCGGTGTGGAAGCACGGAGGATTGCGGGACGTGCGCATCGTGGACACGCAAGACGGCTCGTTCATCGAGGTCACGCATGACCGCGCGATCGACGGCGACCCCTGTTTCTCGCCAGATGGCAAGACTCTCTACTTTCACTCGGATCGCACGGGCGTGATGAACGTGTACGCCTACGACCTCCTTAGCAAGCTGCTGTGGCAAGTCACCAACGTGCTCAACGGCGCGATGCAACCCGCGATCTCCGCGGACGGAAAGACGCTCGTGTACACGGGCTACACACACGGCGGCTTCGACATGTTCGGGATGGCGATCGACAAGGGGCGCTTCTTGCCAGCGCTGCCGTATGTCGACACGCGACCGCCTCCGCAAGGAGAGCCGCCTCATCAAGACACCATCACCAAAGCCTACAACCCGTGGAACACGCTCGCGCCGCGGCGCTACGCGATCAACACGGCGCCTGGAAACTTTGGCCAAGCCTTCAGCTTCAGCGTCGCCGCGTCGGACATCGCCGCTCATCATGCGATCTCCGGGACGCTCACCGTGGAGACGGGTCGGCCCGAGCTGCAGTTCGATTTCGGTTACACGAACGGACGCATGCCCTTCGACTGGACGACGCATGTGTACCGCGCGATCGCGCCAGGCGGGAGCTACGCCATCGGCGCGTACAAGCCGGGGTACGTACAAGAGTCGATCGGCTTCGAGAGCGGCATCAACTACGCGCTGCCTCGCGCGTTCGACGGACAGAACGTCACGGTCGCGACGAACGTCTCGCGCAACGTCGCCAACTTGCCAGTGCAAGCGAGCAAGCTCGACCCCTACGAGACGCCGCGCATTCCGCAGACGACGTTTGCGTCGCTCGCGCGCTTTGGTTGGTCGTACTCCAACGCGCAACGCTTCTTGTGGAGCACCGGACCGGAGAAAGGCTTCAGCGCGAGCGCGAGTCTCGATCTCACGCACCCGGCGATCGGCAGCGACTATCGCGGATTTCGCGCGCAAGCGGCGGTCGCGGGCTACTTGCTGATGCCGTGGTTGAAGCACCACACCGTCGCGTTTCATGTCGGCGCCGGCACGAGCGGCGGCTCATTTCCGGGCTCGCCGTTCTATGTCGGCGGCTTCTTGGACGTGCCGTTCACGCAGACGCTGCAGACGCTCCTCCAACAAGGCGCGTTCATCCAGCAAGGCAGCGTGCAGCTGCGTGGCTACCCCGTGGCCGTCGAGGTGGGGCGCAGCTTCGCGCTCTTCAACGCCGAGTATCGCTTTCCGATCTTCAACGTGGACCGCGGCCTCTCCACTCTGCCTTTCATGTTCAATCGCTTGAGCGGCAATGTGTTCGTCGACTACGGCAGCGCGTTCGACGACGCCTACACGGCCAAGTTCAAGACCGGCGTGGGCGCAGAGCTGTGGGGTGACTTCACCGTTGGCTACTTCGTGGGATTCACGATGCGCCTTGGCTACGCGCGCGGTTTGGCGAGCCTAGGCACGGACAAGATCTATTTGCTCGCCGCAGTGCCCTATTGAGACTGGCGAAGCCAATCCACTCAGTGTTGTCGTTCGCCGAAGGCGGCGACAATTGAGCCGAAAACTGGGCCATACGCACTTCGACGCGTAGGTTCGGCGTCATGCGCAGACTTTTATTTTCGTTCGTCCTCGCCGGATGTCTCAATCAGCCGACGAGCGGCGCGATGGTTCAGCAGACCGCGCAGGAGCTGAACGTGAACACGCGCTTCGGCCGGTTCGAGCTCGCCGGTGAGAACATCGCACCGTCTTATCGCGCGCAGTTCACCGAGACTCACAAGGACTGGGGCAACTCAGTTCGAGTCGCGGATACGGAGCTTGCAGGCCTTCAAATGAAGACTCCGCAAGAGGCGCTCGTGATGGTGCGCGTGGCCTGGTTCAAAGTGGACGAGGGTGATCTGCGCGCCACGACCATCAAGCAAGTCTGGCGCGATCAAAAAGGCAGGTGGCTGCTCACGGGTGAAGAGCGCGGCACCGGCGATCTTGGCTTGATGGGAGAGCACGTCGAAATGCTCACACCCGACGGACCCCGCCAGCACGCACAGTTTCCCACGGTGCGTCTCGGCGAGGACTGAAGCCTCTCAGCTCGCGCTCTTCTTCTTCGGCTTCTTCGCGGCAGCGGAGACCTTGCCCTTGGCGGCCGCGACGCGCTTGATGCGTGCTTTCTTGGCGGTCTGGGCCTTGCGGCGCTTCATCTTCATCGAGTTACGGCGATCGAAATTTCCCATTGTTCTCTCAGGTCATGCGGCGGCAAACTCTGCGCGCGCGGGCGGAAGATGCCGTCTGCGCCCGTGTCCCGTCAAGCGCGATCGTCAAGCGTGATCGGACAGCGAGTCAGCCCGCGCTCTCGGCGACGGCGTCTTCACGACTGCGGACCTCGAGGCGGTAGCGGCTGTTGATGGTCTCGATATAGAAGACCTCACGCCCGGCGAGCCTCAAGACGCGCTTCACGGGTGTGGTGACGTACTCGTGCATGCCGTCGGGGAACTCGATCACCACGACTGAGCCCTTACGCGGTGCGCGCACCAATCGCCCTGCGACGGCTCGCGAACCCTTGCCGAGCTTGCGCAACACCACTTCCACGTCTTCCAATCTAGCATCGCCGAACAGCACGTCTACAAGAGTCATCGTGGCGCCAATGTGCGACAACTCGTAGCTCTTGCAGTCGTTCGCCGGAGCGAGGCAGGTCCGTCCGCATGGATTTGCGGTGCGCTGAGCCTTGGGCTGGGGCTTGGAGTTTTCGCACACGCGAGGTAGTCCGCACGAACGTGAGTCGCTCAATCCTCCAGCATGCGCTTCATCGCGGCTCCTTGACTGGGACCGCAGGAGAGCACCTGCCTCACGCGCGGCTAGGCTGCGTCGAGGTCGTGTGCGGCTCGATGTTCAGCGGCAAAACTGAGGAGTTGCTTCGGCGGATCAAGCGCGCGGAGCTCGCGAAGCTCCCGGTCGTGCTCTTCAAACCGAAGGTCGACAATCGCTACGATGAAGTGAAGGTCGTCACACACGAGGGCATCGGCGCGAACGCGGTGCCTGTGTCGAGCTCGCGGGAGCTCTTCGGTTTGGTTGGTCCCAACGTCGCGGTCGTCGGCGTGGACGAGGCGCAGTTCTTCGACGCAGAGATCGTCGACGTCGCCTCCGCGCTTGCAGACCGAGGTATTCGCGTGATCTGCGCGGGCCTCGATCAGGACTACATGGGTAAGCCCTTCGGCCCGATACCGACTCTGATGGCGGTCGCGGAGTACGTCACCAAGTTGCATGCCGTATGCACGCAGTGCGG
>JANYHY010000824.1 GCA_025362165.1 Myxococcales bacterium
GATCTCGCGGCGTTGAAGAAGCGCATCCGCGTCTAGAAAATCGATGGCCAAGCGGGTCGTCGTCAGTTGTCGCATGCTGCGCGCGAACGTCGTGTTTCGTGGGCCGCAGAGCTATCTCGAGCGAGCGCGTGCTTTGGCGCGTCGCGCAGAGGCGCTCGGTGCGCAAGTGGTGGCGTGGAGCGCGACGACGCTCGCGTTCGCTTGGGATCTCGACTCGATCGAAGAGGCGCTCGCGTTCGCCGTGAGCGCTCGCGAGGACGCGCTCTTTGCCGGGACCATGTGGGCCGTCGGGATCGCAGAGGGGGAGATGGAGGTCTTGTCGACCGCGGTGCAGCGCGCAGATCTCGCGTGGGGTGTGCCGCTCGTCACGGCGGTGGGGCTCGCGAGGATCGCGGAGCCGGGAGAGGTGCTCCTCGATGCAGAGTTCGGTCCGGCCAAGCGCGGTGAGCTGAACATTACGGGCTTTCGCTCGGGCAACGACGCTGGCATCGCGATCCGCGGAGAGCGGCTCGACACCGCTTCGCCTTGGATTCGCGCGCAAGGACCGCCGTCCAACGCCTTCGCGTCCGAGCGCACTCCGCTCGTCGAGCACGCCCCTCTGGGCGACGTGGACTCTGGCGTCGAGCCTGAGGAGTTCGCGGATCGAATGGTGGAGATGACACGTCAAGCGTTGATCGCCGGCAACGCCAAGAACCTCCAGCAACTCTCCGAAGGGCTGCGCGCCACAGGCGAGCACGACGCGCTCGCCGATCGCATGCGCGCGATGGCGAGGCTCTCTCGTGGGCAAATCGGCGACGCTCTCCGCTCGCTCCGGCAGACTCGCATGCTCGCGGCCGCAGAGCCGCCGACCGTGCGTTGCCAAGCCTCGCTCGCGTTGGCGTTCGCGCTCGCGCTGGCGGGCCGCCCGGACGACGCCCTGCTCGAAGGGCTCGACGCGCTCGCTCGCGCGCGCGAAGGCGGCGATCGAAAGGCCCAAGGTGCGTGCTTGGCGTTCTTGGCGAAGCTCTTCGCGCGCGTCGGCTACGAGCAGGGTGCATCGAAGCTTACCGCGGAGCTCATCACGTATCCGCGCTCGCCGAGCCACGCCTCGATCGAGATGATCGCGATCAAAGAATCGGACCCCAAGTAACGTCGCGTGATCGAGCCCCGTATCACTCGTCTTGCTTCGGAGGGGCTTCTTTCCAGGCCTCTTGGAGGATCTCGGCGACCGCCTCATACAGCGCTTCGGGGATCGCTTCCCCCACTTGGAGCTCGATGAGCGCTCGCGCGAGCGGCACGTCGCGCAGCACCGGCACGTTGTAGGCGTGAGCCGCTTGCACGATTTGTCGCGCGAGATCGCCGTCACCGCTCGCGACCACGACGGGGGCTTCATCTCCGTCCTTCTCGTCGTACTTCAGCGCGCAGGCGATGTGCGTCGGGTTCACGATCACGACCGTAGCATTCTTGACGTTCGCGATCGTCGCGGAGGTGAGCATCTCGTGATGCGCTCGCTCTCGCGCGGACTTCATCTGCGGATCGCCCTCGGACTCTTTGTACTCGCGCTTGATCTCGTCCTTGCTCATGCGCAGGCGGTCCCACCACGCGCGTCGCGTGACCACCAGATCCACCGCTCCGATCGCGAGCCCGAACAACGCACTATCACGCGCGATGTGACGAGCAACCTCCGACGCCACTAATCCGATATAGCCATCGCGACCCGGTAAACGCGCCAGATCGAGCGCGTGTGCTCGCAAACCTCGATAACACAGATAACCGACAATTGACCCTGCAAGCGTTGCGCGCAGCACCGAGAAGAGGCGCTCTTTGCTGAGGAGGTTCTTGAACCCCTCGAACACGTCGAGCCGCTCGAGCTTAGGCGTGAGCTTGCCGGTCGCGACGAAGCCGCCCGTCTGAACGACCTGCGCGACCGCGCCCGTGACCGCAGCCGCCGCGAGGATGGGGACGATCAACAGGATCAGTGGGCCCGCGAGCGCCGCAGGGTCGCTCACCACAGGCGAGGCATCTCCCGCGCGCGCGATCGCGGAGAGCAGCAGCGACTGTGATTGGGTCGCCAACGCCCCGATCGCAGCGGGCGCGAGCGAGACCGTCACCAAGAACGCCAGCGCCTGCGCAGCTTGCGTGCTCGCGCCGCTGTCCCCATCTTCTCGGGCTTTTTGCAGCCGTTTTGGCGTCGGGTCTTCGGACTTGTCGCTCACGTCAGTACTCTTCCGGGACCTGCCCCTTCACGAGGCGAAACAGATCGATGAGCAGCTCGCGCACGCCTTCGCCCGTCGCGGCAGAGACGAGGCGAAGATCGATCTTCTTCTTCTTGAACTGCGCCTTGGCCTTTTTGTAGGCGCCGTCCTTGACCTCGGAGATGTCCGCCTTGGACATCGCGACGAGCGTAGGGCGCTTGGCGAGCTCGGGGTCGAACTTCTGGAGCTCCTTGGTGAGCGCGAGGTAGTCCTTGTAAGGGTCGCGATCTTCGCCGGCGTCCAGCGTGATGAGGTGCAACAGCGCGCGAGTGCGCTCGACGTGCTTCAAGAAGCGGATGCCAAGGCCCGCGCCGTCGGATGCGCCTGGGATGAGGCCGGGCATGTCGGCGAGCACGAAAGAGGCTTCTTTACCGATCTGAACGACTCCGAGCTGCGGCGTGAGCGTCGTGAACGGATAGTCGGCGACCTTCGGACGCGCCTTGCTCACGGCGCGGATGAACGTGGATTTTCCGACGTTCGGAAACCCCAGCAGGCCCACGTCCGCCATCACCTTGAGCTCGAGTCGGGCGGACCACTCTTGGCCGACCTCGCCTTGCTCTGCACGACGCGGCGCTCGATCGAAGCTCGACGCGAAATGGATGTTGCCGCGACCGCCTTTTCCTCCGCGCGCGACGACCTCGCGCTGCCCTGGCACGGTGAGATCGAACTTCAGCTCGTTGGTCGCTGCGTCGAACACTTGAGTGCCGACGGGCACGCGCACGACGAAGTCAGGACCTCCGCGACCGTACTGATCCTTGCCGCGTCCGTGCTCGCCATCTTCGGCCCTGAGCGTGTGGTGGTAGACGAGGTCCAGCAGAGTGCCCATCCCAGGGTCTGCCTCGAACACGACGTCGCCGCCCTTGCCGCCGTCGCCGCCCGCAGGACCGCCGTGAGGGATGTACCTCTCGCGCCGAAACGCGACGCACCCGTTGCCGCCGTTTCCCGCGGCGATCTTGAGCTCGCAAGAGTCCACGAAACGCACGGCCGGCAACCTACTCGATTTGTCGCGGATAGGGTTAAGGTGGGAGCCCCACAATGCCTGCAAAGCTCGTCCGGTTTGGTGTCGCGATGGAACAGGACCTCTTGAAGACGCTCGACGCGCTCGTAGAGGAGCGCGGCGGCACGCGCAGCGAGATCTTGCGCGATCTCGTCCGCAGAGAGATCGCGCGCTCCGAGCTGGAGCGCGACGCGATGGCCGTGGGCGCCCTCACGCTCGTCTACGATCACCACGTCCGCGAGCTCACCGAGCGCCTCACGGAGATCCAGCACGATCTCGGCGACGCCGTGCGCTCGACGATGCACGTTCACCTCTCGCACGATCTCTGTTTGGAGGTCATCGTCATGCGCGGCTCCGCTCACGTGCTGCAGCGAGTGTCCGATCGCATCCTCGCGACGAAGGGCGTCGTGCAAGGGGGCCTCGAGCTGATCGCCGAGCGCGCTCTCGGCTCTGGGCACTCACATTAGCAGGCGTGCAGTCAAACGACGCCGCGTCACTGACCGAGTGTCTTGCAGCCGACGACGATCTGCACTGTCGCGCTCGCGTCTGCGCGCACTGCCTGGCACGCGCCGCCGTAGAGCTGGACCTGAGTCTGGTTGGGGAGGTAGTCCCAGCCGTTCTGGTGTGTGAGGTCCCGCGAGACGGCTTTCTGGCCGTTTTTGTCGGTGTACAGGACGTTGATCTTGGCGAGGTCTGCCGCGCCGCCGTTGGTCTTCGGCAGGTTGAACGTGCAGTCGAACGCTTGGAGCGCGATCTGATCGAGGGCCGCCTTCAGGTCTGTGGCGAACGACTTGGCGTTCAACGCGTAGAAGCAGTCGTTGGTCTTGTCGCACGTGTTGGTGCGCGCCGTGCCACCCGCCTTCGCGATCGGCGAGAGGTAATCTGCGCGCGCGCCCTTGTTGCCGTCGATGACGCCCATCACGAACGTGCGCACGAGCGCGCTCTTGTTCGTGCCCGTGGCGGCCGCGTCGATCACGCGCTGGATGTCGTTCGCCGTTGGGTCGCCCTTGCTGTCACACGACGTGGGGTACCCGTCCGTGAGCAACACGACGCTCTTGGTGCCTTGCGCGAGGCTCGCCTGCTGCGTGTCGATCGCGCTCTGCAGCGCGACCGCGAGCGGCGTGCCCCAATAGAACGACGTGTCCGAGCCAGAGACATAGGACTCGATGTCGCTCGTCTGCTGCGCGTCGAGGTTGCCGACGGAGATGGGGACTTGGTACGTCTTCTCGGCGCACCGCAACGTCGTGCCAGGAATCTGCCCAGGACCGCAGTTGCACACGACGTCATTGAGCGTTGGGCTGATGTTGCAACACGTGATCGGCGCGTCTCCTTGCGGGAACATCATCGCGCCCGCGCGGACTCCCGTGTTGCTCAACGTCTGCAACAGATTGAACAGACCATCTTTGGTGGCAGACCATCGCGTGGACTTGTTGTCGCTCAGCTTGATCTGCATGCTGCCAGAGCGATCGATCAAGAACAGGACGTTCGACGACTCCGGAGTGGCGTTGTAGACACCCGTCGCGTCTGGGCACCAAGGCGGACTCGATGCGTCGGCCGCAGGCGTGGTCACACCGGCATCAGGCTGGGGCTCCGGCGCGGCGTCGGCCTTGGGCGGACCCTCTTGGAACACCTGGTTGGGAGTTCCACACGCGATCGCGAGCGCTGCGACAGAAGCGAAAGACAGGAGACCAAAGGAGCGAAGGACCATCATGGTGCGGGACGCTATACACGATGTATGCCGTTGTCGCACATCATTTCTGATCGCTATTTTCCGGTAAAAATGGCTCCAGCGCGGAAATCAGGGGCTGTCCCTAGACAGGTTGGGTGTCCATGCCGCCTTCGGCGGACATCAACGACCTTCGGCAAGCGGAGTGCCGTTGGCACGCCCCATTTCGTGCCAGAAGCCGCGCTCCACTTTGGCGTAATCGACCTCTACGTCGAAGCGCGCGAGGATCGAGTAGAGGCCGAACTCGAGGCGATTGATGAAGAACATGTCCGCGGGCATCTCGTTGAGCTCGTCGGACTTGAGCTTGGTGGTTGCCTTGGAGATGCGCTTGATGTCGGTGACCAAGCTGGCGGCGTACTCCTTGGTGAACCTAAAGGGCTGAACGAACAGCGGCTCGAAGCACGCGCGCGTGAACTCTTGCATCAGATCTTCGTGGCGGCCGGGCTTGCTCTGGAACAGGGAGCGCGTGGCGGCGCGAAAGTCGTCCTCTCGCTGCTCGATCGCGCAAGCGTGCATCCGGCGCGCGGCGATCTGGGCCTTCGCGAGGATGGGTTGCACGCAGCCGTAGTCGAGGAACGTGATGCGCCCATTGTCGTGGAACACATAGTTGCCCGGGTGAGGATCCGCGTTGAATCGGCCGCCCACCAGGTTTCCCTTGAACACGAAGCGCCAGAGCGTGCGTGCCCACGCCTCGCGATCGGCCTGACTCGAAGCGATGGCTTGGTCGTAGTCTTTCCCACGAATGAACTCACTGCATAATACACGCTTGCTGCAGCGCTCCTCGATGACCGCAGGGACGTGGATGTGGTCGTCTCCAGCATGCATCTTCGCGAACCAGCGTTGCTGAGCGGCCTCGTGCTCGTAGTCGAGCTCTTCACGGAAGCGCGCGCGGACCACCTCGAGCACCTCTTTGGTCTGGAAGCGGCGCGCCCCTCCGATGGCGGCGAGCTGCTCGAACATCCCAGCGTTCTTGAGATCGCTCTCTAGCGCTTTGGTGATGCCTGGGTGTTGCACTTTCACCGCGACTTCTTGCCC
>JANYHY010000279.1 GCA_025362165.1 Myxococcales bacterium
CCACGTTTTTTTGGTCGAAGTGGACCGCCAGACAGCGGAGGCGCGTGCCTCCCCGTGATGACAAGACCTAACAGGCTGATGAAGCTTTCTTCAGCAGCCTGTTAGGTGGTGACTCTCGCTTGCGTCCGGGGATAACGTGCGCTCGATCTCATGCGACTCGCGACGCTGCTCGGACCTGATCTCAAGGAGATCCTGAAGGAGGATCCGGATCAAGCGCGAGCGCTGCTCGAGGAGTTGCACGCAGAGGACATCGCGGACATCGTCAGCGAGCTCGAGCCAGAAGAAGCCGCGATGCTGATGCAGCGGCTCCAGCCGCAGGACGCCGCGCCGATCTTCGAGCGCCTCGAGGAGCACGAGCAGGAGGACCTCGTCGAGGCGATGCCTCCGGAGTCCATCGCCCGCATCGCGAGCGAGATGGAGCCGGACGATCGCGCCGACCTGTTCTCCACGCTGCCCGAGGAGATGGGAGATCGCCTCCTCGAGACGCTCTCGCGCGTTGACCCCGTGGCGGCCGATGAGGTCCGCGAGATCGAGAAGTTCGCCGACACGGCGGCCGGTCACTTGATGACTACCAAGTACGTATCCGTCTCGCCGCGCGTGACGGTTCGCGGCGCGCTCGACGCCGTACGGGCGTTCGTGAAAGAGCACTCGGAGTCTCCCGTCTACAACGTGCACGTGCTGCAGGACGGCGCGCTCTTCGGCCTCGCGTCGCTGCGCGAACTCGTCGCCGCCGAGGAGACCGCAACGATGGCTGACGTCGTGCGGCAGAACGTGATCAGCGTGCCGCCGGACATGGACCAAGAGGAGGTCGCTCGGCGCATGGCGAAGTACGATCTGGCGGCGATGCCCGTGGTCACGACAGACGGCAAGCTGCTCGGCATCATCACGGTGGACGACATCATCGACGTGCTCACGCAAGAGCAGACCGAAGACGTGCAGAGGATCGGCGGCGTCGAGCCCCTCGACGTCCCTTATTTTCAAACGAGCTTCTTGGAGTTCATCAAGAAGCGCGGAGTGTGGCTCATCATCCTCTTCGTCGAGGAGTTCTTCACGCAGACGGCTCTCCGCTACTACGACCCCGTCTTCGAGGCGATCAAGGGCGCTAGCTACTACGTTCCGCTCCTCATCTCGACTGGCGGCAACTCTGGCTCGCAGTCGTCCACGCTCATCATTCGCGGCATGGCCGTCGGCGAGATCAAGCCCAAGGATTGGTGGCGGATCATCGTTCGCGAGATGGGCATGGGGCTCGTATTGGGCTTGATTTTAGGCACGATCGGGTTTGCTCGCGTGCTCATGTACCGCGACCAGCACGTCAATTTCGCGCTCACGATCGCCATCACGCTCGTCGGCATCGTGATGGTCGGCTGCACGGTCGGATCCATGTTGCCGCTTGTCCTCAAGCGCGCTGGGATCGATCCGGCGACGAGCTCCACCCCCTTCATTGCGAGCTTGGTGGACGTGCTCGGCATCATCGTGTTCGTCCACGTCGCCAAGATCGTCATGGCCAGTGTCATCGCCGCGGCGGGAGGCCCAGTCGTGCATTAGCGCGCTTTTGAAACGAATGATTGTGCCAAGCGACTCGCTAACGATTTGCTTGCTGGCTCGGGCTGCGCGCCCATGGTTCACTAACGAGAAGGCAGGGGAAGTCATGAACAAGCAGCTCTTCGGTTTGGTTTTCTTGGCGGCGGCGTTGGCGTGCGGCAAGCCCGCGGAGGATCCGTCGAACGAGAACAACGCTGACTCGGGAACAGGATCCGTGGACAACACGGACACGACGCCCACGGCGACCGCGACCGCGACGACACCCAAGCCTCCAGCCACGGTCGAGGACAACACGCCCAAGGTCCCGTACGACAAAGAGTCGGTGGACATCAGCCTCAACCGCGCCACCCGCCAAGTGAAGGACAACTGCGGCGCGGTGAAGGACGATCAGGGCAAGGTCAACGGGCCGTGGGGCAAGACGACCGTCACTGTGAAGCTCGGTCACAACGGCCACTCGACGGGCGCGACGTTGAAGGCGCCGTTTGACGGCACGGGCGTAGGTCGCTGCATCAACAACGCGTTCAACAACCTGATTTACCCGCCGTTCGCGGGCGCCGACACGACCGTGGACTGGGACGTCGAGGTCTCTCAC
>JANYHY010000831.1 GCA_025362165.1 Myxococcales bacterium
GTGCGCTGAAGCTCGGCGCTCGGGTTCTGCGCGCCCTCGACTGCGTTCGCGAGGAAGCACACGCTCGCGCATGCGGTCGCGAACACGGCGGTTTGGTGCGGAGTCATTCCACAGTCCATGCACGCCGCGGCGACGCCAGCGCCAGCGTTCGCAGGGAGCTTCTTGTGCCGCCCCAGGGCGCTTTCTACCGAGCGCATCAATCGCCAGTAAGGTCGCGTCTCGCGGCCGCGCGCTCGGAGGCACGCCTCGAGCGCGACCATTCGCTCGTCTTCTTCCCGGAAGACGACGCCGTAGCCCGCGAAGATCGATCGACTCGCCAAGCGCGCGTCGACGACTCTCTCGATGTCGCTCGCCGACGCTGCTTGCCCGACCTCACGAGCGAGGTCCGCGAGGAACTGAGCGCAGTCGCCCGTTGGCCATGGGCTCACGCGCGCTCCTTCGAGCGAGAGGTGCGCGCCGCCGTAGCCTGCGAGTGTCCCGCCATAAGAAGAGAGCAGCCGCGACACCTTGACGGGCCAGATGCGAGGGTCTGCAGCGAGCGAGCACACGAGCACGTCATCGAGCACGCCCACGTCTTCGGCGCTCATCGCAGACGCGCCGCACGCCAGCGCGATCGCCGCCGCCACCGAGGTCTTCCCCGCGAGATCGGTCAAGACGGAGTGACCGCAGAACTGGTTGTCGCCGTGAGTGGCGAGCGCGACGCGAGTCTTGATCACGGCTCGTACTCGAATTTAGGCGTGTTCATGGGGTATCCGCGAAAGTCTCCGGGAGTGGTGGCGAAGGCTTCAGCGCACGCGCAGGCGAGCGTGGCGATGGTTAGCGCAGTCTCTACCTGCTCGGGCCGCTGCAGCCCGCACGCGAACAGTGTCGCGATCACACACGCGTCCTTGCTCGCGTCTGCAGAGAACACGCGCGCGTTTGCGAACGACGCGGGCAACGCGCGCCGTAGACGCTCGGTCGCCGCGCGATCACGATCGTCACGTGCGCGACAGCTAACGTGGAGCGGCGCATCGCCGTCACGGAGCCACTCGAACAGCTCGCGATGGTTCGAGACGATCACGCGATTGCGCTCCGTCAGAGCGGTCGCTGTGACCGCGACCACGCCGCTCGCGGGAGCTCCGCAAAGTCGCCCGACAATGCCCGCGTGGGCCGGTGCCTCTCCTGCGTCCACCACCGACGCGAACGTCATGGCGATCTCGAATGCTCGCCCGGTGTCGAGATCGGGCGCCTCGCCGCTGAGGTAAATCAGCAGCGTCTCGCCGAACCTGTAGTGCGTCGCGAGATCGCTCTGCACGTCGTATCCATGCACGCGCGGATCGTCTCCGGGCGAGACGACTCTCCCTGGCAGCTCCTCCGGCCAAGCGACGTCGTCGACGGGCCCGCGCTGTTCACTCATGGCCCTTGAACCCTGCGACGGATTTCGCGCGATCGCCGAGCGGTGGCGAAATGCTCCCGTCGACACGAACCTCGATGAGCGCCGGGCCCCCGTACCTCAAGGCTTGCGCGAGCGCGCTTTGGATTTGCCCCGGCCGATCGACGACCCACGCGGGCAGACCCATCGCGCGTGCGATCGACGCTATCTCGAGCGATCTCTTGTAGCGCACCGCGTCCATCGGTCGTCCCTGGCTCACGAGCTTGCTGCCGTGCCACGTGATGCCGTGCATCTGGTTGTTCTCCACGATCCACACGACGGGCACCTGGTACTCGGAGGCGGTCAGCAGCTCCATACCGTTCATCGTGAAGCACGCGTCGCCGATGATCGCGACCACAGGGCGCCCGGGCTGCGCGAGCGCCGCACCGATCGGCGCGCAAGTGCCGTGACCCATCGATCCGAACCCTAGGTTCAGCATGAACCGTTGCTTCTTGCGGATGCACAGCTCGTGCAGATTGAACAGCATGTGCCCACCGATGTCAGACACGATCAGCGCGTCTGGCGGCAACGCCTCGTCGAGGTCCACGCGCCATCGTTGCGGGGTCAACGGTACCGCCTCCGACTGGCGCAGCGCAGGCTGATCGTAACGCGCGTGGCCCGTGGGCACAGGCGGCGCCGAAGGCCACGTCGAAGCGGGGCTCGCACCGTCGCGGATCAATCTGTGGATGTGATAGACGAGCTCCACCAAGATCGTCTGCGCGTCGCCGACGAGCGGGATGTCGACTGGATAGTTGCGCCCCACGCGATCGACGTCGATGTCCAGTTGGATGAGCGTCTTGCCGCGACGCAGCTCCGGATTCCAATTGAACGTGGTCGTCTCGTTCAACGACGCGCCGATCGTGATGAGCGTGTCCGTGTCCTCCGACAGCATCGTCTTCTTCGCCGCCGCGTGGCCCGCGAACCCGAGCACGCCCATCGAGAGCCTATGGTCCTCCGGGAGCGCACCCTTGGCTCGCGGCGTCGTCGCGAAGCGCGCCTCGAGCAGCTCCACGAGCGCGAGCGCGTGCTCCTCTGCTCCCGCCGTGAGCGTGCCCGATCCGATGAGCGCGGTAGGACGCTTCGCGCGCAAGAGAGCGTCCGCCGCCAGCGCGACCGCGTTGCGATCGAACTGATGCGTGGCCGGTCGATACGTCTTCGGATCGAACCACTCCTCCTCTAGCGGCTTGCCCCAGAGGTCCACCGGGATGTTCAGGTGCACCGGGCCAGGACGTCCGCTGAGCGCGAGTCGCAGCGCGCGCCGGAGGTGATGCCCGAGACGATCTGCGCTGGGCACCATCGCCGAGTACTTCGTCACCGGCGCGAACATGCCGACGATGTCCATGTCCTCGGCGCCCGTCTCTTGCGCCGCGCCTTTGCCGATCGTGCTGGCGGTGACCTGACCGGTGACCACCAACATCGGAACACCATCGGCGAACGCGACAGCGACTCCAGTCAGTAGATTCGTCGCACCAGGCCCCGAGGTCCCCGCGCACACTGCGATCTTGCGGCTTGCGCGGGCGTAGCCGTCCGCCATGAACGCCGCGCCCTCTTCGTGCTTGGTCACGATGAGAGACAACTCCGGGTGCTGTTCGACCGCCTCGAAGAACGGGTGAAGCAAACCGCCGGGCACCCCGAACACGAAGCGAGCGTCTTCGGCGACGAGGTAGCGCAAGAACGTGTCCACCGCGCGATCCGATCGATCCACAGGCCGCGCGGGATGGACGCTTGGGGGCTTCGGGTTGTTGGACTGTGCGGACATGAGCCTCGTGGGTCAGTTCGCGGAAGGGCGAATCGTGACGATCCGTTTCAAGAGCGCAGCGATGGACTCGTCCGTTGCGACTTGGGGCGCTTTCTGATCGATCTCCAAGGGAAAGTGAACCCAGACCGTCGTGCCGACCCCGGGCTTGCTCATCAGCTCCAATCGTCCGCCGAGCTGATCCAGCAAGCGAATCGTGTTGCTCAACCCGATGCCCCAGCTCTCGCCGACCACGGGCACGTCCTTTTGTCCGGCGACGAAGACTCTCTCCAAGCGCGAGGGAGAGATGCCGCGGCCCGTGTCGCTGATCTTGATCGATAGGTTGCCGGGCGTGCCCCCGACCTCCGCGATGATGCTGCCGAGCGCGGTATATTTGGCCGCGTTGGAGACGATGTTGTTCACGACACGATCGAACAGGAGGACATCGGTGGTGATCGTGTCAGGGGACTCCCGAGTGCGAAAGACAGTCGTGCGGATGTTTCGGCCGAAGACGATGGCGCGCACGTGTCTGCGGAGGCGCTCGGCGAACAGGCCAACGTTGAGGCTCTCGCGCTTGATCGCAAAAGCGCCGTCAGTGGTCGAGCCAGACTCCCACAGACGCCTGATCTGATCGCGCAGGTGTCCGACGCTCTGCTTGAGCTCGTCACCGACTACGCGGAGCTCAGGATCCTCTTGCTGCGAGAGATACTCCGCGTTGGCGAGCATCGTCGCCAGCGGGTTGCGCATGTCGTGTGAGATGCCGTGGATCTCCGTGCCATGGCGTTTCCTGAGCAGTCGGAGATCATTGACCATGGACTCGAGCGTCGCGGTGCGCGCGGCAATGCGCTCCTCTAATCGCTCGCTGTAGGCCTGCTGTCGCTCGTGGATGTCGAGGAGCTCTTGTGCATCGTGCATGTGAGCCTTCACGACCAGCTCCACCGCCTCGGATGTCTGTCGTTGGAAGCGCAGGCTGTCTTGCACCATGAGGCGGTAAGCGTACGCCGCGCCCAAAGCGCCTCCTACGATCGAGAGGAGCCAAACGAGCGGCGGATGCGCGACGCTCTGGATCGCGAGGGCCGCGAGCGCTCCCAACACGGCCCCACCCGCAGGAAAACGCATGGCCATTGGCTGGGACCACGCGAGCCGATACGTGCACGCGTCGTCTCCGCGCGCGATGCACGTGGTCTCTTCGAGCGTCGCCTCCGAGAGACCCCACCACACCGTGGGGACGCTGCGATACTGCGCCTGCCGACTCAGGCACATGAGGCGGCTCTCGGGCTTGGTGCTCGTGTACTTGAGGACGATCTGCGGGCCTTGGTTCGCGTTGGAGGTCTCGAGCTTGCTGATGCCGCTCGCCATGTGGATCGTGCGCCCCATCATCTCGTAGCAGCCGCGCACAGACCCGACGCGCAGGACCAAGACGAGCGGCCCATACAGCTTGGCCATCTCGAACACGCACGCGCTCATGAACTCCGCGTCGCTCGCGAGTTGTGAGCGCGCCTCTGTGAGCAAGGCTTCGAAGCTCGCGTGGTCCACCCAGTTCGAGGCGCTCTTCAACCGCGCCAGCGAGAGGCCCGCCTTGCGCGCGACCGCCGCGACCGCCTCTTCCCCTCGCGTCTTTGCGAGGTACGCTACGAGGGGACGGACGATCCGAAGATGGAGATCTCCGCTCGTGCTCGCCAGCGTCTGTACCGAGAGGTCCGACATCGTTGCGAGGCGTAAAATTCGCCAGCGTTCCAGACTATAGCACCAGCACGCACGTGGCTCGCTCGACGCGTGTAAAGCCACCATCGCGGAACGCTCAGCGGTCCTCTCTCGACGGACAGTCCCCTTTCACATGTTTAGCCGTGATCGGGCAGGATAATCGCGGGATCTTCCTGCACCACGGTCATGCGCTGCAACGTCACGCCTTCCACCTTCATCGACCATACCCCGCCCGATTCTGATGGCGGCGAGTCCACGGGCACCAACGATCCTCCCCCGTCGATTTTGCCAACAACCATGTCGTAAGGCGAACCGCCCTTCTGGCCAAAGTAGAGGATTGACCCATCGGCGCCGGTGCGGTTCCAGTTACCAGCGCCCCAGCGCTTGGTCTTCCTGTAGACGACGTCACCGTTCGCGCGAACGCTGAGCGTGATGATGAGGTTGATACTGAGCGTGCCCTCCTGAAGGGGGGCATTACCCTCCCAGTAACCCACGTAGTTCGCTCGGGTCGTCGCAAGCGCAGACGCAGGCTCCGTCTCGGGTACAGACGGCGCGGTGTCTGCGGCCGCCGCATCCACTTTCCTGTCCTTGCAGGCGAGCGTCACACCCGCGAGCAGCGCAATCGCAAGTCCGACAGTTGCCGTCTCGGTCCACGGTCGCATGCACGTCAGCAGAACCCGAGTCGTCCTGGCGGGTCAAGTCCACTCAAGTCGCAGGTCCCACTGGCGCCTACGCTGAGGGCTTCTGGCCAGTGATGTTTGGATCGACACGTCGATGTACCGCCTGGTTGTGTCCACGTACCGCCCGGACGCGCGATTGATTTTTCCGGACGTGTGAATGTACCGCGCGGGGGCGCAATTGATCTGCTCGGACGTATCGATCTTCCGCCCGGACAACCAATTGATTTGCCCGGACCTATCGATGTGCCACCCGGTCGTGCAATCGATCTACCCGCTCGTCCAATCGATCCGAGCGGGCGCCCCATCGATCGCGTCGCTCAATCCATCGAGAAAACCGCCCAATCAAAGAAATCGTCCGCCCAAGACAACATTCTAGGCAACACCACCGAGCACCGGACGACAGGTCATTGAGAGATGCGACAACGCAGACCAATCTCGGACTGCCTCTTGATCGGATCACTCAGAGACACACCATGCGATCTACCAATACTAAGTCAGCCAAGCTGACTGCAGTGCGGCTGATGGTCAGCGGCATCAAGAACCATTGCTCAAAGAGCAAGCAAACCCTCGCGCTCGACGGTGTCACCTACACCGGCCCGGAGCTCGTCAAGATGTTCGAGCAATACGCCGCGCTGGTGGAAGAGACGACCGCACGCCACGACAAGTGGGTGCGTAGCGTTGCTGAAGAGCGCACCCAACTAGCGGCCGTGCAGCCGCTGTTTCGTTCGCTCCGCAACTTCGTCGCCACGATGTTCGGCGAAGGCAGCGAGACGTACCTCGCGTTCGGCTTCAAGCCGCG
>JANYHY010000320.1 GCA_025362165.1 Myxococcales bacterium
CCCGACAGGACGCAAGATCTCTGAAAAGGACTTCCGCACCCTCAACATCGAGAAGACGGACTTCCATGGCGATTGGAACTACGTCATCAGACCGCGAACTCAACACCTATGATCCAATCGACTTCTCGATCCGTGACTCCTAAGCGACGACCGCCGGAATGGCGACGAACAGACCGACACCCGTCGTGATGAGCGCCTCGGCGATACCCGCCATGACGTTGTTCATCGAGCCCTTGTCCGTACCCTCGCTCAACTGGTGGAACGCCACGAGAACTCCGATGACCGTGCCGAACAATCCAATGAACGGCGCGTTGGAGCCGAGAGTTCCGAGGTAGTACATGCCTCGGTCGAGCTCTTTCTTCTTCTTGATCATTTGACTGTCGACTGCGTCATGGAAGGACTCGGCGCCGCCCTTGATCCAGTGCAATGCACCAAGGATGACGCTCGCCTCGATCGCTGGACTATGCGCGAGGACCTGCTCAGCGCCGTCTTGATCGCCAGACTCCAACAGCGCGGTCACACGATCCGAAAGCGCGTCCACGTCGTCCGAGTTCTTGCGGAAAAAGATCAGCCGCTCCACGGTCGCGGCGATCGAGAATACGCTCAAAATCAGCAGGATCCACATGACCCAGCCGCTCCCGCCATAGATGGCAGCCTTCATCAAGCGCTCAATCAATATGCCAGTCATGGGTCCTTTGCTCCTTTACTGAAATTGATAGGTAGTCAGATAGGTGGCATTGCCGGCTCCACCATTGGCTTCAATCGCGGCGACGCGACCCGTCTTCACAATCATCGGGACGAGCGAGCGGTTGGGCATGTCGCCTTGCGCCTCGTAGACGGTCATGACGAAGCTCGCGCCTACCTTCCCGCAGGCGTCGAACAAGTTGGCATAGATGTCATAGGTGCCAGTTGGCCTCTTCTGCCACACGAGATCTTCTTGGCGTCGGCCGTCGGGCACGCATGCGACGAGCGAGTCTCTGTCGATCAATCCGCCGCCGTCTGCGAGCCCAGTCCCGGCGTCGTTCAGCGCGGTAGACGGATGCTTGGGTTCGACCGTGGTGTCCGGTGTCACGACTTGCAAATCGAGATCGACGTTCTGATCCCACTCGAGGCTGATGACGGCGTCCGGCGGCGCGACAGTGGGATCGCAGGTGTGTCCGTTGTCCGGCAGTCTGCTCGCGAAGCAGAGGGTGTTCTCTGCTTGCTCGCCGGCGTCCCATTCCCATCAATCGCGACGAATCGAATCGAGTGATTGCCGGCATATCGGGACGCGAAATCCATGTTGTAGTCTCCGCCTGCGTGCCAGTCGTTCTCGCCAGGAAACAGCGAGTCAGAGGCGCCGGTGACGACGACCCAATACCCACTGCCGAGATCGTTCAGTCGCATGGCGACAGAGGTCGCGCTCGGCCGATGCGCGAACATCACGAGGCTGCGCGCCGCTCGCGCTCGTTGGGGTGAGCGCCTAGCCTCGGTGAGAGAAAAACGCCCCCGAACCTGTCGCAGCCGGCGCCCGTCGGGCGTCTCGCTCTCAGAAGCCCGCGACATTCGTCGCGCACGAAGGAGAAAGCACCATGTCCAACGAGCTCGCTTGGTTCCACAACGGCAGCGAGAAACCGTCCGACTCCGTCGAGTTCTACGAGAAGCTCCTCGGATGGAAGTCAGCCGGCGGGCCTGCTGGGATGACGATGCTCATGCGTGACGCCGGGCCGTTCGCGGCCGTGATGCCGAAAAAGGGGAGCGTCAGCGGCTGGATCCCCTACGTGCAGGTCGACGACGTCGCAGCGGCGACGAAGCGTGCGGTCAAGCTCGGCGCCGAGCTACTCGAAGACCAGACGCGCGGGCCTGCCGGCGTCTACTCTATCTTGCGCGACCCCGGTGGAGCGACCGTGGCTCTTTGGCATAAGGCATAAGGCATAAGGCGGCGATGACGTACGTCCTACTCATCTATCGCGCAGGCGCGCCGGAGCCGACGCCCTCGCGATCGGCCGTCATGTACTTTTGCGGAGCCGAATAGGTAGGCTGGTTTAGCTGCGCCATGACTCGCCAAAACTCACTCGCTGTGATGCAATGGAGGACACCATGAAGGTCGTTTCGATCGGGCTTGCGCTTGCGCTGTGTGTTGCATGTTCGGACTCCGCTTCGACTTCGTTCACGCCAGACGGGAGCGTCCCAGTCGATCCCGATGGTGGTAGTGAGAGTGACTCGTCACCTGGTACGGATTCCGGCAAGCCTCTGCCCGACTCAGGCAAGCCAGGCGTCGGGATCGCCAACAAGTACCCAGGAGACGTAGGCATCGACAAAGACCCCGCGGTAGTCTGGGCCGAGAACTTCGAAGAAGGTTCGGTCGGCGCAGTCACTGGTCGCTACGACAACTCCCAGAACGCAGCAGGCATGACACTAGTCTCCGACATCGCCCCCAAGAGCGGCGGCAAAGCGTCCATGAAGATGATAGCGAGCGGTGATGGAGCCAACGCGACTGATCTCTACAAGCAGCTCGATCCTGGTTACGTCGACTGGTACGTGCGCTGGTATGCGAAGTACCAGCCTTCGATCCAATGGCATCACAGCGGAGTCTGGTTTGGAGGCTACGACCCTTCCACTACCTATCCCAATCCCCAGGCTGGGCTGAAGCCCAACGGCGACGACCGCATCACCGTCGCCATGGAACCCATCTACGACGTGGGCAGCAGCGCGGCGCGCTTCGACTTCTACAACTACTGGATGAACATGCACTCGTGGATGCAAGTGCCCTCGGGCCCGCAGGCCTACTATGGCAACGGTCTGGTGCATCAGAACAGCTTCACGGTCGACGAAACCAAGTGGTCGTGCCTAGAGGTCCACGTGAAGCTGAATGCCGATCCCTCCAATGCGACCGGCGGGATGCTCGAGGTCTGGAAGAACGACGCACCCTTAGCAAGCTTCGATGACGCCGGTCCCAAGGGCTATTGGATCCGCGACAAGTTCTGCCCGCCAGGTGCCAACGGAAAGGAGTGCACGGACTACCCAGCTCCCTTCAACACGGTGATGGACTTACAGTGGCGATCCACCAGCTCGTTGAAGCTGAACTACTTCTGGCCGCAGAACTACATCACGCAATCTGGCGTCACGGGAGCGGTCCAATACGACGACATGGTCGTTGCCACCGCGCGCATCGGCTGCATTCAGTAGCTGCTCAAGTGCCTTTGCAGGGACCGCTGCAGTACGCCTTTATTTCGCCAGTCCGCAGAAAGTGGTTGGCTTGGTCCATCGCGTTGGGGAGCACGCGCACGGCGCCGTGTGGGTCTGCGCCGTAGCGGGTAACTGCCTTTGAGCAAGAACTTGAAACCGCTGAAGTCGACACTGCGATCGAGGAGCAGTGTGTACGGCGCGCCCGTCTCCCCCAAGAGACCGCGTGTTACGTCTGTCGAGATGGCCATGTAGGTTGCACCAAAGATGCCGCCTTGACTGTCGCCTCGATAGAACGCGAGCTTGGGGTCGACGATGCTTACACGGACCCGAAGATCTTCTGCGCCTAGTAAGGATCGTCCGTCGGAGCTTCTGTCGCGCTCGGCGCAGCGATGACAATAGTCGTCGACACGGACGCGGAGGGAGTGGCTGCGCTCTTGATGACGGGCGTCGGACGAGGCGCGAGAGAGCCGACAGACGCTGACGGAGTTGCGCTCGCGCTCGCGACCAATTGCGCGGAGGCGGACGGCAGAGCGCTGGTGCTGGCGGTCGCGCTCGTGATCGCGCTCGCGGATGGTTCCGGCGTTGGTGTCTGCGGAGGAGAGCTCGACGCGAGCGCGCGAATGCGGAGCGCGCCTGGCCACACGAACCACGCGCCCGCCGCGAGCCCACCGAGCGCGAGGATCCACACGAAGCCCTTACCGGCTCGTTTGGTTGCGCTCGTCTCGAGTCCCGCGGGTGTGATCTTGGACTCTGCTTCTTGCTCGAAGAGCTCCTTGGTGGTCAGCAGCTTCGCGGGCTGTTTTCCAGCCGATTTCACGTCTTCGATCACGGTCGGCGCGAACGCGGCTTCCACGGCTTGGCTCGTCTGCGTGTGTGAAGTGGACGGCGCTCCACCGCTCTCGCGCAGCTCGGCGTCCTCGATGGCTTTGGCGACGGTCTCTCGTCTCTTCTCAGCGAGCTCTGGGAGCGTCTGCTTGATGAAGTCCGCGACGTCCTCGCTCGTCGACTCGGAGTCGAGCTTGGTCATCGCGTTCTCGAGCGCGCGCCGCATCGCCGCTGCTGTCGCGAAGCGCTCCTCGGGGTCACGCGCCAGCGTGTGAGCGAGGATCTCCGCGACGCCTTCGGGCATGCCGTCCGTGTCGATCGTGGGAGGCGAACTCTGGCCGCTCCAAAAGCTCCTCTCGCTCTACGAGGCAGACGGGCAGAAGCCAGCCATCACGAGCACGTGCACCAAAGCGCGCAAGGTCACCAAGACCGATGACGAGCGGTTCGCCGTGCTCGACCAGTGCCTCGCCGCCATGCACGCCGCGAACGTCGACCAGGGTCTCGCGTGGGCACCGAAGGGCGACGTCGCGTTCTTTAGTCCCTCGTGAGCCTAGGGTTTGCTACGGCGTCATGCAGGCGCCGAGGACGTCCATGTGGATCGCGGGCGAGGTCGATGCGACGACCCTGACCGCGCTGCAGATCTGTCCCTCTGGGCACTGGGAGTTGAACTGACAGAGCTGGGTGTCCCCCGTTTTGCACGCACTCCCGGATCCACAGATCGCACCATTGGGCGTGCCCGCCAGCGTGAGCGTGCCTTGAGTGCAGTTCTTTTGGGGAGTGAGCGTCCCATCGGTGGGCGACAGGCAACAGGGGGCGTTACTACACTGGTTGGGCGAGAAGCACTCCCAGCGCATGTCGCCCTGGTTGCTGCAGCCGGTCGCGGTGCATGTCTGTGTCTGGCCGAAACACGAGGCGCCGATTGCGCCGCCCGGGCATTGCATAGGCCAGGCGGTCGGCGAGACGTTGCATTTGGGCAAGCCGGCGTCGGCTGCATCGGTGGTTGGAGAAGAATCATTTGGCGAAGCATCCCCGAAAGGAACGCACTTCGCCGAGCCATGGACCACGTCGCAAAAGAGCCCGTCGTTGCAGGTATCGTTCGCGAAGCAAGGGCCGTTGAGCGTGCCTTGTGCATTGGTCGGAGGAGCGGACGCATCCCCCACGCACGCCGCGACCACCAATGACCCGAGCACTGCTGCGCCAACGGAAAAAGCGAGCTTCGACATGTCGACGAGGCTAGTCCGATCTGCACGAGGCACAAAGCAAGAAGCCGCACCCTGCAGGGATCGTGGGCAGTCGCTAGGACACAGCCCTGACGATCAACGCAGATTCTCAATCAAGAAGAGATCACTCAAGAGCTGATAGCTCTCGTACGCGTACACCTCGCCGTCTTGCGCGATGCTGACGCGACCCACTCGAGCACACCCGCGAGATCCGTGGGTTGGAGCGTGCGCCAAGGACTAAGCTTCTTGGTCGTCAATTCATAACGCAATATCGCGACTGGCAAGTTCGACGCAGTGCGGACGAAGAGCGCGTGAGCATCGGCGGTCCATGCGAAAGGTTGATGCTCCGGTCCGAGACCGGACAGCTCATGAACTGCGCCGTCGTCTACCCGACGAGGACGCACTTGCCATCGAGGGTCGCAGCGATCTGCACGCTCTACTTGAGCGCGGTCTCTGCCGTGTCGAGGCACTTGGCGCATCCAACCCGTCGGATGGTCCAGCCTCCCACGCATCCAAGTACGAGTCCGAGTCCGCTGACGGCTCCGCTGGCTAGCGGCCCTCCCGTTGCCATCCAGCAAGCAGCACGGTGGCCCCTGCCGTGCCCGGAGGCGATGGCCGTGCTGATCGACCGGGCGAAGATCGTTCGGCTCTGCGAGACGTCCAAGGTGATGCTCTCACGCGCGTCCAACCCGCGACGGGACCGCTCCCCCTCCCAAACACCAAGGGCTTCTCAATGAAAAACTGGATGATCTCGGCCCGCACGCGCGGGTCGTTGGCGATGACTTGCCTGCCGATCCTCGGCATCCTCACGGGCTGCGGCGCTCACGCGACGAGCTACGTGCGGTCAGAGGAGACGACGCTCGGTCGAGTCGTTGTCTATCGAAATGGAGTCGCCTACTTCGAGCGGACCGCGCAAGTGCAGGGTGATCACCTCGATTTGAAGGTGCCCGCAGACAAGGTGGATGATTTTCTCAAGTCGCTCACGGTCGTGGACGCGCAGACGGGTCAGCCGGCGCCGATCTCTTATCCGACCAAGCAGGCGACCGGTCCGGGCGGAGGGATGATCGACATGCGCATCGGGCTCTCGGGGCTCACTACTCACAAATTGAAGCTGAGTTATGTGACGGAGGCGCCCTCGTGGAAGCCTAGCTATCGCGTCGTGCTTGGAGACAAAGGGAAGGTAGACCTAGAGGCGTGGGCAATCGTCGACAACACGAGCGGAGAAGATTGGAATCAAGTGAAGCTAGGCGTGGGCTCGAGCTCTGCGCTGTCCTTCAGGTTCGACCTTCAATCGGTTCGCTTGGTGGAGCGCGAGACACTGCAACAAAATGATCTGTTCGCTTATGCGCCTCCCACGGGCGGAGCGTCTTATGGCAACGAGAAGAAATTGGTCGCAGAGCTCGACGACTCGACTCTCGCCCAGAACGAAGCGAGTGATCCTGGAGTCGCCTTCAAGGATGACACGCTCGCCGCCGGCGCGATGGGCGGTGCCAGCGGCGCTGATCACCATGGTCCAACGACTCACAGTAAGGCACCCGTGACGCCCGCGCCGGCCCAGCTCAAGAAGACCGCAGAGATCGCGAACCTCGCGCACGCGGTGCAGGCGGCGCCTGATGCCGTAGTCGTAGAGGGCTTCGCCAACGCGAACGACGGCGACAAACAGGGCGCGAGCCAAGAACGCGCGAACCGCATGCGAGACGAGCTCGTTCGCAACGGAGTCGATCCGCGCAAGGTCGTCGCGGTCGGTCGAGGCGAGCAGATGGGACACAACGGCGGCGTGCGTGTCGTCTCGGCGGATACTCCCAAAGCAAAGTCCAATGATGATGGCAAAGCCGCTAATGCCCAATCGCCTCAAACGGCCAATAGCGCAGAGACCGCCGATCCGATCGGCACCTCGCACTTCGAGTCTGGCAATGTGACCACCGTTCCGCGCGGCACTTCGGCGATGGTGTCAATTCTGCACAGTCAGACGGACGGAGATGTCGTCTATTTGTATGACCCCGAGAGCGCGCGCGGCAACGCGCAGTTCCCATTCAAGTCCGTGCGACTGAAGAACCCTAGCGACTCCGCGTTGGAGACAGGTCCCGTCACCGTGTTCGGCTCCGGTCGGTTCATCGGCGAGGGAATGGCCGAGCCGATCCCTGCGGGCTCGATCGCGTTCGTCCCGTTCGCGCTCGACAGGCAAATCGTGGTGGAGCAGCACGACTCGAACAGCGACGAGATCTCGCAAATCCTCACAGTGCAGCGCGGCGTCTTCTCTACCGAAGTGCAGCACAAGAAGAAGACGACCTACACACTCAACAATCGATTGAGCGAGAAGGCTGTCGTCTATGTGCGGCACACTGTCGGCGCTGGCTACAAGCTCACGAAGACTCCAGAAGGCTCCGGCGACGAGAAGCTGGGCGCGGCCAATTTGCTGCGCGTGGTGGTGGACGCGCACGCGAAGATCGACGTCGCCATCGAGGAGACGACTCCGGTCTACAAGACCATTGATGTGCGCTCCCCAGAGGGCATCGAGCAAGTGCGCGTGTACCTCACGCAAGCGGCCGCTGCGGGCCCGCTGCAGCATCAGGTCGAGGACCTTCTCAAGCTCAACAAGGACATGGCCGACAGCGAGCAGCGCATCGCCACGACGCGCGACCAAATGAATGAATATCGAGTTCGCATGGACGAACTGCACAATCAGATCTTCACGCTCAAAGCAGTCAAGACCGCTGGGCCGCTGATGCAGAGCCTCGAGAAGAAGATGCAAGACGTCAGTGACCGCTTGTCCAAGGCGACCATCGACATCGTCGCCGAGCAGGAGAAGCTCATGGTCGCGCGCGTCCACTTCCAAGACGGAGTGGCTGATTTGACGCTGGAAAAGCCATCAACTCCTCAAGACACCAAAGCCGCGATGAACGCCAAGCCGTCTCACTAAGTCATCACGGGGCGCCGCTTGCCCTCTTCGCCCGACTCGTGTTGCAATGAGCTCTGCTGGACTCTCATCTAGCGATTGGAGACTCTTCATGAGCTTTCTTGGAACATGCTTTTGGGCGACTTCTCTCGGTGCGTTGGCGCTCGCGTGCGGCGGGTCGGACAACACGACCGTCAATGGTCCTGACTCGTCTACGACAAATGACGCGCAGAACCCCAATGACTCGAGCGGTGGCGACACGTCGGTCAGTGACGGGGCGGTCGCGGACACGAGCACGCCGGTCGACTCGGGCGCTTGCCCAGACGAGCACGGCTTCTACACGGTTATGATCAGCGGGCAGGGCTGCGGTGATCTCAACGCGAAGGCTCCGCAATGCATCGCTCAGCAGGTGTGCAAGATCAACATGAGCTCACAGGTCCCCAATGGCCCCGCCGCGCTCAACGGTATGGCGGATCTCATGATGGATGGGTCCTTCATGATGGCCGCGATCAAAGAGGGCACTGTTAATCGCACCGGCTGCGTCGGCGCTTGGGATTCGAACGCCAATACTTTGACAGTGGACTGCGGCGGAGTGATGACCAGTCAAAGCTGCCGCGCGGTGCTCACGCGGACGAGCTTCAAGTGTCCCTGAGCTATTTCGTATGATGACTCGTGAGGCGTGGATCGGCGTGATGGCGGCGGCGTTGGGGGTGGACGCCGCCGCTTGTCACAAGTCCGTGCCTCCGGGCTCCGAGGTGAGCAGCCGAGAGGTGGTCTCGCTCGCTCCCTCCAACATCGACTCTCCGGCGAGCGCTTCGCCGATGTCGGATGCTTCGACGCCGCTCGCGGAGATTGACGCGAGCATCGGCGGTCTCGGCACACTAGGCACGGGACACGGCGGGATTATCGTCGGCAGCAACCCGCAAATCAGCGGCACGTGCGGAGCCACGCCCAGTTACAGGGACGATCCGGTAGCGCCCCGAGTGAACGCGCTGGTCTCTGTGGTGACGGGCGCGCAGAACAACGACGAGCGCGTCGTCGCAGGGATGCGAGCCGGGTTTCGCGCGTGCGCCAACAAAGCGCTCATGAACGACCCAGCCCTCAAAGACGGCAAGCTTACGCTCGAGCTCTCGATCGCGCCAACCGGAGACGTCTCGAGCGCGACGGTTGCGAGCACGACGCTGTCGACCGAATTGAGCGATTGCATCGTCAATCGCAGCAAGCACACATCATTCGATCCGAACGCCGCCCACACACTCACGTTCAGAGTCGACATCAAGAAGCAGCCCTAGTCACTGTCCCCTATTGTGTGCCTTCTACGGCACCCGCCGTGCAGCCGTCCGCGGGGCGCGCGTTGCCCCTTTGATCAGTAGGTGGGCAACCCTTGCCGATACCCAACGCCGGGCTCGCCGCTTTGGGCAACATGGTCGCCGTGGCACCTCCGTTCTGACTCAATGGCGAAAGTGTGGGATCCGAGTAGTTGATGCCCGTGACGCAGTCAGTGTCTGGCGCGCCACCGTTCGTGTGGTTTTTTGGAAATTGTAGGTTGCCTGCGCCCGTCGCCGTCATTTGACACTGCATGGGAGCGCCAGGGTTGTTCGCCGTGTTGTTCACGAAGAGCGAGTTGTCCACCGTCAGCTTGGGCCCGCCGAAGACGGCCGAGCCGAAGCCGTCCGTCTTGCTGTTCGCGAACGTCACATTCTTGATTTTGCCGTCCACTCCGAACAAGCAGAGCGCGCCACCCACAGCGCCTGTGCCCATCGCTTCATTGCCCTCGAACGTGTCATTGGAGAAGTCTATCGTCGTCCCGTCTGCTTGAATGGCGCCGCAGCCTTTGGCCTTGTTCGCGCGAAATGTCGACGCGGTGATCTGCAGATTGGAGTTGTGAAAGTAGAGCGCGCCGCCGCCGCCGGCGGGTGTCTGATTGTCGTCGAATGAGCAGCGATCGATCACGGTCGTTTGTTTTGCATTGTCAGGCGTGCGCCCGATCGCCCCCGCGAGCGCCCCAGCCCCTGCCCTGTTGCCCGTGAAGGTGACGCCGCAGAACGTGTGTGTCAGATCCGAGCCGCCATCGATCGCGACCGCACCGCCATTGCCGCCCGAGCCCACCTGGTGCTGGCCGTCTTTGGCGACTATGGAGCATTTGCTCGCGTCATCGCTATTGGCACCATTGCCGGTGGCGATGTTGTTGTCGAACACCGAGTTGTAGACGTCGAATTCGGAGTTGAGACTCTCGATGGCCCCTCCGTTGCTCGCCACGCCGTTCTTGAAAGTGCTGCCCACGATGAGCGCTCTCTTGCTGCCTTGGAGCGAGATCGCGCCGCCGCCGACGTCGGGTCCGAGCTGCTCGGCGCCATTGCCGTCAAAGACGGCATCGAAGATCTGCAGCACTCCGTCTCGCATGTACAGCGCGCCGCCATAACCATCATAATAGCCCTGAGAGCACGGCATCGGCGCCGCCGCGTACTTGTCAGTCCCGGCGATTTTGCCGTGCGCGAGGGTCAATCGCATCAACGTGAGCTTGATGTCGTTCTTGCGATAGTCGACGTGATTGAAGCTCATGATTTGGACCGCATTGCCGCCGTCGATCGTCACTTTGCCGCCGCCGTCGATCGTGGTGTCTGCGTCAGTCCGAAGCGTGAGTGTCTTCTGCACCGTGATGGTGACGGAGCCTCCGCAATTGAAAGTAATGACTCCAGCCTTGGCGACCGCCGCGACGAGCAGCGCTTCAGTGCAAGTGCCCTGACCTGTGCCGACTACCGTCGTGGGGTTGCTAGTGTCTGGCGCGCTCACCGGCGCAGTGCACGACTGCTTGGGCGGCGGAACATAGCCATCTGCCCCAGTATCCTGGACGCCGAGCACATCAGCGCCACTTCCGCCGTCACCACCATCATTGTTCGGATTGATGCCGGTGGAGTCGTCACCACCACACGCGATCGCAATCGACAACAGCATGAGCATGGAAACCCGCATACGGAACAAGGTATCACGCCCGATCAGCTCAACGGGTGTAACCTCTCGAAGAGATGGTCAGGTGTGTGCTGCTCTGTGTGTTGGCATTGAGTTGCAATGGTGCGCTCGTGGAGAGACCTCCGGCGCAGCAGCAAGTCGTCAGCCTGCCACCCGTCGTCGCCGCTCCGCCGAGCGCGCCTACGCAGACGGCGCCTCCTGCCGCGAGCAACTGCATGTCGCCGCTGGATGGCGAGCTGGACCCGAAATATGGCCCGAAGCCGGTCGATCAGCGCAAGCTCGCAGGGATCGACGCGTCGCCGGCAGACCCGACGGAGAAGGCTTACGGGCGCGCGCGCACTTTCTTCGAAGCGCAACATTGGGTCGAGGCGGCCATTGGGTTTCGCGCGATCGCAATGGATCACCCGGAGCTCGATTTGGGCGTCTATGCCTCCCAGCTCTATCTGGAGGCTTTGAACGTCATTGGGGCTCAGGCCCACCGCGATGCTTGTTATGTGGACATGGCGCAAGACGTCCCCACGTTTCGCGAGCTGTATTGCACGACTCGCCGCAACACGAACGCGGAGCAATGCACGACCTTGGACCGCCTGCAGTTCGACATCCAGCGTTTGCAGGCTGAGCACGCGGTGCAGAGCTCGGACAGGAACCCGGTGGACACTAGCGGCTACCGCGCGGGCGCCGGCCAGTATCTCCTATTGCTCAATACCTATTGCACCCCGATTTCGACAGTCGAGCACTGTGACGAGGTGGGCTACAACGGCGCGATGGCGTTCCTCGCTGCTGGCGACACCGCGGGTGCCCAGTCCATTCGGGCGATCATGGCGGACCCCAAGAACAAGCTGAACAAGAGCCCTCTCACCAAACGCCTAATCTGCAGACTGGACGGATCAGGCAGCCCGTCTTGTCATTGATTAGCAGGCTGATGAAAAACGCAGTTTGAATCAGATCCAAATCGAGCGGAGCGAGCCGCGTAGGGTGGGGTCAGAGGCGCGTGCCTCCCCGTGATGACAAGACCTACTGCCGCAGCTTCACGGCGACCGAGAATTCCACAGCCGGATCCAGCCAAAACACTGCTGCCGCAGTAAGCCTGCGACAGTAGTGTTAGAGCCAGCAGCGACCGCCGAACTGCGCGAGGCCTGAGGGACACACCGGAGCGCAGCGCGCGGCGCCTAGATCATAGGCAGTTCCTGCCGTGCACACCGAGGATGAAGCGATCGGCGCTACGACGGGAGCAGGCGACAAGACGGGCGCATTGTTGCCGACGATCGCATCCACCAGATACGCGCTCATGAGATGGGCCCGGAGGCCTTGCTCGCTGATCCACGCGTAGCCATTCTCTCCCCAAGCTCGGCCCCAACTGTTGTGAATCAAGAATTGTCTCTCAGTACCGAGAACGCGATAACCCACTATCGCCACTGCGTGGCCTCCGCGGTCTGCGCGAGAATATTCAGGTAGCACACCACCTTTGACACCGCGCCAACCCCAAGAGGCGCTGTCGATCTGTATGCTCACATAGACCTCTCGGCCGCTGGCGAGCGCAGTCACCATTTGCTCGATCGGGCGGTTCTTGAGCACCTGCGCGCGACCTGTCCAAGCGACACCTTGGGCGCGCACGCGATTGCGCTCTGCGACGATGACGGGATCGCTCTGCCATGAATTGACGGACACTCCATACGATTGTTCGCACGAGTCCGCGTCCTTCAAGAGCTTGCAAGCCTTGATGGGGTCATAAGGCCAATTGAGCTCTTGTGTGATCGCCTCTTTGGGTTTGCCCGTCCAGAGATCCTCCCATGCGTCTGCGGCGACGATGTGCAGAGGGCTCAGCACGTCCGCGCGGCCCTGCTTGCGCAACGAGTTCTCCAGCACGCTCGTGAGCGCGAACGCGAAGCAGACTCCAGTCTGTTGCTGATCCTTGATGGGCCCGTCCAGACCCTGCGCGCGCAAGTCGACAGTGGTGGGCGTGAAGGCGAAGGTGGGCAGCTCGATCGACGGCGCGTCATCCGGCACTTTGGGGAGCGCGCTCGCGCATGGGATAGGGACGAAAATGCCCGGCGCGATCTCGACAGGCGGACACGACTGCACTGCGCGCGCGAGCCCAGCGAGATCGATGGACTGGCCGTTGGGGAGCGTGATGGGCGGCAATGGCAGCGGCCAAGTGGGTTGATCCGCGCTGGCCGTAGCGGCGAGGAGGGTGAGCGAACCAACGAAAGCGATGGGCAATACGCGCATGTGAGAGTCATCACGCAAACGCCCTGCCAAAACCAAAAGAGAGAACGCGCGTTGACGTGTGTTCTAGAGAACCGCCGTTGACGATAAGCTCGGGTCATGCGCGCACGACTCTTCGCTCTCCAGGCGCTCCCCGGGCTCTTCGCGTTCTTCTTTGCTGCGACGGCTTGGTCCGCGAACGTGCGGCCCGATCGACCGCGCATGTTGCTCTCCAAGGGGACTGGCCGCGGGACGTCTTTGGCGACGTTCAAGCAGCGGTGCACCACGGACGCCAACTATCAGAAGCGTTGCCAGCAGAGCCTCACCGCGGGAGGTGGTCTGTACCCGGCCATCAATGACGCCGCTGGATATCTCGTCAATGGAGACGCGACGCGCTGCCAAAACGCGTACGCAACGCTGCAGACAGTCGCGCAAGACACGCCGGGTCAACCGGACGCGCACTCCTTTATCTCCAACAACGGGCGCACGATGCCTCAGCTCGCGGTGGTCCGAGATTGGTGCGATCCCATACTAGACATGACGCAGAAGACCTGGATTGAATCCAAGATGACGGCGATCGCCGATTGGATGACATCGGGCATGGGAGGCTACGCGCTCGACGTCTGGCATGACGACATGAACAACGTGTGGTCTGCAGTGGCGCTCGCGGGATTGTCACTCAAAGGCACCGCGGAGGATGTCAAAGCGACTACGTACTTGAAGGCGGCTGACGATCAATGGAAGAAGACCATCTTCCCTGCGCTCGCCTACGAGTCGGATTTTTGGCACGAGGGAATGACTTATGTGCAGCCGACGATCGGACTGCTCGCCTGGTACGCGGAGGCGTGGTCGATCGCGACGGATGAAGACGTGTTCGCGTGGGCCAAGCAGAACGCGAATGACGTGCTGAATGGCTACCTAAAGATGCACGCATATTTACTGAGGCCAGACGACACGTTCGCGTACTTCGGCGACACGTCCGACAACAAACAGTCTGCGCAGCTCTTCACGCGCCCGCTCATCGACATGCTCACGCAAGGCACGGGCAGCGGCCTGGGCCAAGGGCTCTCAATCGAGCTGCGCGACACGCTCCCGGCGTACTATGACTATTCTGGCGCGGACTTCTATTTGTCTGCGTTGTTCTTCGACGCGACGGCGACCGGAGTGCCGCGAGCGAGTTTGCCCAAGTCGGCTTGGCTCGGGAAGGGGTCGGCGGACGTCGCGGTGTTGCGATCGAATTGGTCGTTCAAGGACGACACGTTTGTCTATGTGTCGTGCGGAGACTACTTTGGCTCGCACCAACACATCGAGGCGGGCTCGTTCCAAATATTCAAGGGCTCGGAGCTCACGGGCTCTAGCGGTTATTATGACACCTTCGGTGGGGACCACTGGAACAACTACTATTCACAACAGTCGATACACGCCAACACTCTCACGGTGTCTGCTCCCAATGAGGTGTTTCCCAACGGCGTGGACATGGGCGTCAACTCGGGTGGCCAGCGCACGCTGCGCAGAGACAAGAACGGGAGCTCCTTTCCTTCGCCTGATTTGCCCACTTATCTGAAGTACAAGACAGCGCCGCCTTATGTCGACACTGCAGACATCAAGACGTTCGAGCTGGCAAAGTGTCACTCCTATGTCGCGTGCGACACGACCGCAGCGTACTCGTCAGCGATAGCGCCGATGAATGGCAACGCGAACAAGGTGAGCGAGGTGACGAGGCAGTTCGTGTATCTACCGCCGGACATCGTCGTCGTGTTCGATCGCATAGAGGCGACGGATCCCTCGTATGAGAAGCGCTTTTTGCTGCACTCGCCGAATGGTCCGCAGGTGAGTGGTCTGGATTACACGTTCACCAACGGCACCAACAAGCTGTTCGCCAAGACGTTATTGCCCGCTCAAGCGACCGCGTCCACCGTCACCAACTTCGCTGTCGCGGGTACGCCGCACCCTCCATCGCAGACGGGCCTGGAGTCGTTTGGGACGCGCATCGAAGTCGCGGCGAAGACTGGCCAGAAGCGAGACTACTTTCTTCATGTGCTCTCCACCGGGGCTCAAGCGCCGACGAGCTCCGTCACTGAAGACGCCAATCAGGCGAGCCTCATGATTGACTCGGCTCAAGGGAAGTATCAATTGTCGTTCACCAAGACTGGCGCGATGCACGGCCACTTGGTCGCCAAAGACCCTTCGGGCAACAATACGTTGTGCGACTACGACCTCGGACAAAGCGCACAGAACCCAGACGGAGGGACCACGATAGACGCGGGCTATTTCGACGACGGTGGTGCGCCGCCGAGCTCGCAGAGCGACAACTCGGGAGGCTGCGGGTGCCGTACGGATGGGAGCGGGTCCGCGGGCGGCCTGCTCGTATCGAGCGTGGTCGGATTACTTGCGCTCGGGCGAATTCGTCGTAAGAAGCGTGCGCCATGAGAGCTCTGCTCATCGCTTCGTCCTTTCTCTTCGCTTGCTCGAGCGCGCTCGAGGGGCCGGCGACGTTGGTTGATGCATCAACTATCGATACGGCGACACCCGCGACTGATGCGTCCAATCCGATGATCGACGCGACGGCCGACTCGGCACCAGACGCAGGCAAAGGCTGCTTCGAGAAGACGGGCGTGTGGGGCGTGTGCGAGACGACGACTGCGTGCGCGATGTTGGGCAATCACACGTCCACGCCTGGGCTCTGCCAGGGCGCCGAGCAATGCTGCGCGCCCACTCCCCGCGTGAGCGACAATCCTCCTATCCCCATCGGCTACAAGCTCATGACCCAAGCCGCGGTCACGCCCGCGATGACCACTTGGGCCGTCGCGATCCTCCATGACCCCGTGACCTACCCGATGTTCTCCGTCACGACGCAGACCTTCGGCGCGCAGCTCGTCCTCGCGCGCGTCGAGTGGCACCCACCTGATTTCCAGAACTCGATCGTGCATCGCGGCGTGACGCTCTACGTGCCGATCTGAAGCTCGACGCCAATCCATGCCGGCAAGCGCGATGTTCGCTATCTTGAGCGATACGTAGCCCGTGCGACTTGGAGGCTCTTATGAGGTGTGCGCTTGGATTGCTCTTGTTGGCGGCTTGTGGCGACTCGTTGCTAGCGGGCGACGGCGGCCCAGCGGGCGACGGCAGCAACTTGCCGGATGTCATCATCAGTGATGTCACTGCACCCGACACGTCGATCCCTGACGCGGGCTGCGAGGCGTTGGCGGGCCACAAGGTGTGCGGCGGTCAATGCGTCGACGTGATGAACGACCTCAACAACTGCGGTACGTGCGGCGCGTTCTGTCCACCACAGCAGGCGTGCGGGTATGGCGTCTGCGTGGTGCCGCTAGGCTACAGCGCGTGCGTGACCGTCGACGCGATGTCGTCCTCTGTGCTTTGGACTAACGGTCAATACACATCCAATGGAGGCGGCGCGGTCTACAAGATGCCTCAAGGCGGTGGTCCGATCACGGTCATCGCGGACAAGCAGGAGGGAGCGCATGGAATCGCCGCAGACGGTCAATTCGTATTTTGGACCGTGGTGGGCACACAAGCCAACAACTTCGCTGGGGAGATCGCGCGCGCCAATCTCGATGGGAGCAATCTCGGCCACGTCATCGTGGGCGCGAACGGCGCCAAGAGCCCCAACGCGATCGCCGTGGATGCCAATGGCTTGTATTGGAGCAACAACGCCGATCAGTCACTCTGGCGGGCTGACAAAGACGGGCTGAACGCCGTCAAAATAGCCTCTACTGGCGGCGCTTACGCGATCCGTGTGTCTCAAGACTATGTGTATTGGAGCACCTACGGTGGCTCGTTGTTGCGAGTGAAGACGGACGCGTCCAATCAAGCGACTGTCGTTCAAGGTCTCACCCAGTCGCGCGGGTTCTGGATCGACGAGCCCAACAGCAAGCTCTTCATCGCGGCCTCGGCCATCGTGACTGCGTCGACAGGCGGAGTCATGCAAGCGGGTAAATACATCTATGGTGCCACGCAGCCCACCGACACGGTGTCAGATGGCGCCTCGGTATATTGGACGACAGGGTCTACTCAACCGTTCACTGTCTTCAAGGCCGGCGCGGCGGGCGGCAGCAACCCTCAATCACTCGCCACGAGTATGAACACCATCTCGTGCCTGGCCATGGACGCTACTCACCTCTATTACACTACACTCAACAACGCCGCGCCCGGTGTCGTCACGCGATAGCTCACCTATGAGCCAATATGCTCACAGCAGCGGAGACAATAGTCGTGCGCTCGCCTCTGCGAACCTGGCGACTAGAGGTAACTTGTTGCGCGCGCGGCTGGTGATATGTCGACATTTCAAGCGGTCTTCTTTGAACATACCTTCCAGCTTGGCGATCGCTCTCGGGCAATAGACGACGGCGTTGACCTCGAAATTGAGGCGGAAGCTGCGGTTGTCCATGTTGGCGCTGCCTACGAAGGCGGCCTTGCCGTCGATGACCATCGTCTTGGCGTGGATCATTTTTGGGTATTCGTAGATGTTGGCTCCGGCGGCGAGCAGTCGGTCGTAATACGAGCGTGCGGCGGCGCTGACGATGCGCGAGTCGCTGCGCGCGGGGACGATGATTTGCACGTCTACGCCGCGGAGTGCTGCTGTCATGATGGCGACGAAGATGGCCTCGTCTGGGACGAAATAGGGTGTAGTCAACAGCACTGATTCGTCTGCAGAAGTGATCGCAGTGAAGAACGCGTTCTGAATTGGCTCCCAATCCAAATCCGGACCCGACGGAATGAGCTGGACGATTTGAGGCTCATTTCCCTCCGGTTCTGGGAACAGATGCTTGTCCTTGACGACGTGGCCGGTGGCAAAGTTCCAGTCCTCTAGGAAGGTGTATTGCAGCTCGCGGACGGCGGAGCCGACGATCATCATGTGAGTGTCGCGATAGGCTTCTTTTTTGGTGATGGTCTCGTCATACTCGTCGCCGATGTTGATCCCGCCGAGAAAACCGATTGAGCCGTCGCAGATCACGATCTTGCGGTGATTGCGGAAATTGATCCGCGGCCTCAATCGACCGGCGATGACCGGATTGAAGGACGAGAACTCGGCGCCGGCCTCTAGCAGCGGTCGAACGAAATAGTGTGGCAATGGTGAGCCTACTGCGTCCACCAAGAGGCGCACTCTAACGCCTGCCTTCGCGCGTTCGATGAGCGCGTCTCGAATTCGCGTCCCGGTGACGTCGCTCTCGAAGATGTAATACAGGACGTGTACGTGGCTCTTGGCTTGCTGGATCGCGCGCTCGATCGCGTCGAAGCACTCTCGGCCGCCATTGAGCACGAGCACCTCTTTGGCCGGCGCGAGTGAGGCGCCGCTCGTTCGTAGCGCCAGAGTCGCGAGCTGCGTGCGCCACGGTACGGTGAGCGCATTGGACGACGACGTGGCGGCGGCGTGATCTCGGACGATCGTGCGGCTCATCGCGTGACGCATGCGCTTGCGCCACAGGCGCCTGGGACCGATGAACACATAAATTACGAAGCCGAGGATCGGCAGAAAACTGAGCGCCAAAATCCAAGCGAGCGTCGCCACGGGGGAGCGCTTTTGCAGGATGATCCATACGCTGAGCACGACCACATAAGCGATCTCGAACGACGACAAGACTGTGACGAGCACGGCTGAAGACTGGCACAGGCGCGCAAACCTCGGTAGATCCGTGTCGTGACGGATCTGCCTGGGAAAGAGAAACAGGCGCCGAGCGTTCAGAAGAACGTGGAGAAGTCGGGCGACGATCCTGGAAAGTCCCCGAAGGGGGACAAGGCGGACGTCCTGCCGACCAAGCGGAGCGCAATTCCCGCCGCGCCCAAGGCGCCGTTTCGCAAGCGCGCGCTCGCGTTCATTTGGAGATGGACCAAGCGACTTGCTGTGACGACGCTGGTCTTGGCGATCCTCGGGT
>JANYHY010000380.1 GCA_025362165.1 Myxococcales bacterium
AAGGTCTGCGTGCTGGACACGACCACATGCACGACGACCGCGACGGACGGCACTTTTACGCTGCTGTTGCCGGCGAGCGCGGAGACGGGCATCACGATCGAACACGCGTCGTTCACGAGCGTCCTCATCGCACTCGCGACCGGCACAGCCGATCAAATAGGGTACGTCTTTGGCGTGCGTGACGCGTTGAGTTCGACGGCTCGCTACTCGGGCGCCGGCATGACTTACCCAGACAACAACACGGCGTTCATCACAGTCAGCGCGAGCTCCGACGCGAACGGCCTCGGGATCACCCAAAAGCGGCCAAGCATGATCGCCTGAAAAGCGGCCAACAGAGCTGAGGTCGCGAGACGTTGACGCGGTGGCGGTGCGGTGAGCACCCCGCCGAGATGGGCAACGTCTTGAGCGACGAGAAGAAGCAACAGGTGATCGCGTTGGGTCGGCTTGGCTGGCCCTTGCGGCGCATCCAGGACGCGACGGGCGTTCGGCGTGAGACGTCGAGCCGCTACCTGCACGCGGCCGGAATACCGATCCGCCCGCCTCGCGGGTGGGGACACGCAAATGCGGCCAAAGACCCGATCGCCGATTCTGTCGATCCAAATGCGGCCAAAGACCCGATCCCCGACAGGCGTGGCGGCGCGGATTCAAATGCGGCCAAAGACCCGATCGCCGACTCCGTGCCGCAGCCGTGGCCTCGCGGATCGCGCTCACCGATCGCGAGCTCGTGCGAGCCGTACCGCGACATCATCGAGGACGCGCTGTCGCGCGGCCGCATCGCGAAGGCCATCTGGCAGGACCTCGTCACGCAGCACGGGTACACGGCGAAGTACGCGAGCGTCGGCCGCTTCGTGCGGAAGCTCCGTGGGTCGCGTGTGAAGGAGCCGCACGCGGTGATCGTGACGGCGCCGGGCGAGGAGGCCCAGGTCGACTACGGCGAAGGCCCGATGGTGCGGGACGCGAGCACTGGCAAGTATCGCCGCACGCGGCTCTTCGTACTCACGCTCGGGCACAGTCGCAAGTGCGTGCGCTTGCTCACGTGGCGCTCAAGCGCGAAAACGTGGTGCGAGCTGCACGAGACGTCGTTTCGCAGGCTCGGCGGCGCATCGCGCATCGTCGTCCTCGACAACCTCCGTGAGGGCGTGCTCACGCCGGACATCTACGACCCGAGCATCAACCCGCTCTTCCGCGACGTGCTCATGCACTACGGCGTCGTCGCGATGCCATGCCGCGTCCGCGATCCCGATCGCAAAGGCAAGGTCGAGTCGAGTGTCGGCCACGCACAGAAGATGCTGCGCGGCCTTCGCTTCGAGAGCATCGAGGATGCGCAGCGACACCTCGACTCGTGGGAGTCGCGCTGGGCCGACACCCGCATCCACGGCACGACCAAGCGGCAGGTCTCCGCGATGTTTGCCGAAGAGAAGCCGCACCTCAGGCCGCTGCCGCTCGAGCCGTTTCGTTACTACCGTCACGGCACCCGCACCGTGCACCTCGACGGGCACGTGGAGATCGACGGCGCGTACTACTCCGCGCCGCCGGGGACGATCGGACACGCGCTGCGCGTGCAATGGGACGAGCGACGCGTCCGCCTGCTCGACACGCAAACCGGGGAGCTACTCCGCGAGCACGTCCCGCAGCTGCGCGGCCGACACCGCACGCGAGAAGAGGACAAGCCGAAGAGGACACCCGCGACGACGGAGCAGTTGCTCGTCCGCACGCGCTGCGCGGGAAAGCGCATCGGCGCGGTCGCGCTGGAGATCCACACCAGGGACGGCGAGGTCGGCGTGCGCCGCATCGTCGGCTTGCTGGGGCTCGCGAAGAAGCACGGCGCGCTCACCGTCGACGATGCGTGCGCGATGGCGCTCGACGTCGGCGTGCCCACCTACCGCTTCGTCCGCCAGTACATCGACAAGCGAGTCGCACCGCAGATCTCGCTCAAGCAAATCGACCCTCTGATTCGAGACCTCACTCACTACCGCGACCTGATCGCTCACCTCACGAAGGAGTCCGTATGAATCTCGTCGAATTGAATCTCGCGCTGCTCAAACTCCGGCTCGGCGGCATGGCTAGCGCCTTGGAGTCCAGACTGACGCAGGCGCAGGCCGAGTCGCTGGCGCCGATCGATTTCCTGTCCGCGCTCGTGTCCGATGAGCTGCTGCGTCGCGGAGATCGTCTCGTCGAACGGCGCATAAAGCAGGCTGGATTTCGCGATGCCGGGAAGCTGCTCGACAGCTTCAACTTCGACTTCAACAAGAAGATGGACCGACGCTTGGTCTTCGAGCTGGGGACCGGGCGCTTCATCACGCAGCACGAGGACGTCCTGTTTCTCGGACCGCCTGGCACCGGCAAGAGTCATATCGCCCAGGCCATCGGACATGCCGCCATCCAGCAGGGACATCGCGTCATCTATCGGGAGGCGCACATGCTCTTGGAAGAACTTGCAGAAGCCGCCATCGACGGCACCCGCGCGCAACGTGCCGCGGACCTCGCCGCCATCCCTCTACTGATCATCGACGACCTCGGCATGCGCAAGTTGCCGCACACCGCGGCGGAGGATCTCCTGGAGCTCGTCATGCGGAGGTACGAACGCGCGAGCACCATCCTCACATCGAACCGACCCGTGGAGGACTGGGGCAAGGTCCTCGGCGACAACGCCGCGGTCTCCGCCATGCTCGACCGGCTCCTCCATCACGCTCACGTGCTCAAATGCGGACCCCGGAGCTACCGCACCAATAGAGCGGACTTGTCAGTGGCCACCGCGGAGAGCTAACAATGAACCTGTCTCGCGCCCTCCTCTGTTGGCCGGTTTTGAAGTGATCTCGTTTGGCCGCATTTGACCCGATCCCCGAGGGCGGCTGGGGGGCTACGCCGAACGCTCGGCGGTCGTGGGTGACTTAGGCGTTTTGGAGATCGCCAACAATACTTCGCTACCTTTCTATGACTTCGATACCGGCGCATACATCACGAGCGTCAACAAGGCGTCGCTGCCGATGAGCTTCGAATGGATGTTCCATGACAGCGTCTTTTGGCAAGGGTACGCAGGTCACACCGCGAACGTGG
>JANYHY010000389.1 GCA_025362165.1 Myxococcales bacterium
CGTTGCGGTGCACCTCCGCCGTAGTTAGGATCCCTGAGTACTCGACGCCCTCGAGCTCCACCTGGCGCTCCCCCCCGCACGTCCCCCCGTACGTCCCCGTTACCCAGAGGCCTCCCATCATGGCGAACGCACCCGACCTCGATTTTTCCGCATACGTAGCCCGAAAGAAGAGCGAGCGCGCAGGCGGCGACGAAGCCGAGGCAGGACCCGCGTACGCCTACATCTGGGACAAGAAGACGCGCGCGACCTTCGAGAACATGAAACCCGTCGAGATGGCTGTCTCGAGCGCGGTGCGAACCTACAAGAACGTGTATCGCAGTCAGCTGCTCGGCAGTGGCGTGAAGGTGTCTGACCGGCAGTTCCCGCGGATCCAACGGATCGCTCAGACCTGCGCGGACACACTGCACATCCCGACGCCGACCGTCTACATCGTGAACCACCCGACGCTCAACGCGATGACGTACGGCACGAACGAAGAGTCCTTCATCATGGTGCACTCGGCGCTCGTCGATCACTACTCCGACGAAGAGCTGCTCACCGTCATCGGGCACGAGTGCGGTCACATCCACAACTCGCACGTCGTGTACCTCACGACGCTGCACATCCTCACGCAGTTCCTCGGCGCGTTCACGCAGTGGGTGATGCAGCCGGCAGTGCTCGCGTTGAAGGCTTGGTCTAGGCGCGCCGAGATCACCTGCGATCGCGCGGGCATGCTCTGCAGTGGGAGCGACATCACGAGCGCGCGTGCACTCACCAAGCTCGCGCTTGGCTCGCGCAAGCTCTACGAAGAGTTCAACCTGGATGCGTTCCTCGAGCAGTACGAGGAGGGCAAGGAGGGCGTCGGCAAGTACTTGGAGGCGTTCGCCTCGCATCCGTACCTGCCCAAGCGCGTGCTCGCGATGCGCGTGTTCGCCGAGTCCGAGATGTACAAGAAGGCGATAGGCGCGGCGCCTGGAGGTCTCTCCATGAAGGAAGTGGATGACCGAGTGGCGGCGCTCTTGAAGGGAGACGCGTGATGACTGATCCGACGACGACAGGTCTTGCTGGCTTTCGCGAGAAGAAGCTCGACGTCACAGTCGTGCTGCAAGAGCTCGCCGATCTCGCCGACAAAGTAGGCGCCAAGACGCTGCGTGAGCGCATCGGCAAAGACTTGGTCAACAAACTCGAAGAGGACCGCTTCCACTTGGTCGTCGTGGGCGAGTTCAACCACGGCAAGAGCAGCTTCGTGAACGCGCTGCTCGGCGAGGCTGCTCTTCCCATCGGCGTCACGCCGACCACGGCCGCCATTCATCACATTCGCTATGCGGACAAACCCGAAGCGACCGTCGTCTTCACGTCGGGAAAGCGCGACGCGGTCCCGTTCGAAGACGTGCGCAAGTTCGCCGTTGGTGGAGGTCGCGAGACGGAAGACTCCGTGGACTACCTCGAGATCGGTTACCCCGCGGCGCTCCTGAAGGAGCGAATTCTCCTCGTGGATACACCAGGCGTGAACGATCTCTCGTTGCAGCGCGCAGACATCACCTACAGCTACATCCCACGTGCAGATGCAGTGCTCTTCTTGCTCGACGCAGGACAGATCTTGAAAGAGTCCGAGCGCGTGTTCCTCGAGGATAAGCTGCTCAAGGCCTCGCGCGACAAGATCGTCTTCGTCATCACGAAGTGGGATCTGCTCAACGAGTCCGAGCGCGCCGAAGCGCTCGCGTACGCGAAGGATCAGCTCTCACGCCTGGTCAAAGATCCGATCGTCTTCCCGGTCAGCGCGGAGACGGCGCTCGCTGGCAATGTCGCCCAAAGCGGCTTGCCGGAGCTCCTCAGTCACCTCACGCGCTTCTTGGCGGAGGAGCGCGGGCGCATCATGCTCGACAACGCGCTCGGTGAAGGCATCGGAGCCTCCACGCTGCTTGGCAAGGGGATCGACGCGCGCCGCCGGGCTCTTTCGATGAAAAGTGACGAGCTCGAGCGCAGAATCGGCATGCTGGAGAAGGATCTCGAGGGCGCTTCGGGCACGCTCGAGCAGCGCCGCACTCAGATCCGCGAAGAGGTCATGGGCATCAAGGTCGGCGCGCGCAAGGACCTCGATCGGTTCGTAGACGAGGTCATCCGCCAACTGCCAAACGTCATCGACGCGGCCAAGGGGGACGAGCTCAAGAAGTACCTCCCCGCGTTCTTGGAGGACACTTTCAAGAAATGGGCGGAGTCCGAGACGAAGGAGATCGCGGGGCAGCTCGAGGGTCTCGCAGAGAAGACGATCGCGCTCGTTCGCGAGGACGCTCACGACACCACCAAGCGCGTCGGTGAGGCGCTCGGCACCGACGTGAAGCGGCTCGATGTTCAGATCGACACGTTCAACTATGACGCGGGCGTGACCGCGCTGTTCGTCGTTGGTCTCGGCACGGTGTTCGTGAACCTCATGCTCGGCGGCATCCTGCTCGCGGCGGCTCCCGTGGTTGCGTACATGCTCCGCGGTCGCATCGAGGGCGAGTACAAGAAGAAGGCGAAGGAGCTCGCGCCAGACGTCGTTCGCCAAGCTGCCGCGAAGGTCGGCCCCAAGCTCGACGAGATCATCGACGAGTTCGCCAACAAGCTGGACGCGTGGGTCGTGTCTGCGAGCGTAGAGCTCTATCGCGAGGTGCTCGAGGTGCTCCGCGCAGCGCAGGAAGCGCGCAACCTTGGCGGCCGTGAGGAGTCCGAGGTCAAGGCCGAGGTGGAGGCGCAAGCCGCACAGCTCCTCGGGGCGCAAAAGCGACTCGACTCGATGCGACAAGCGCTGTGGTCTCCGCCCGCCGAGCGAGTGCGCATCGCGGCGACTGAGGTCTCTGCGGCGCCACCAGCCTGACTCAACTCACAACAGCGCCTCGAAGCCCGCTCGTCCCAGCGCGTCCAACGCTGCGAGTCGGGCTTCGAAGCGTTTGTAGTCCTTGATGACGCGATCCTCGCCGCCACGCATCGCGTAGTCGGTCACGCGTGTGATC
>JANYHY010000391.1 GCA_025362165.1 Myxococcales bacterium
GACCGGCGTGGTGCTCGATCGCTGACTTCTGAGCTTGGTTGAGCGGTACAGGCTGCATCTGTTGGCGTCGACCTCGGTACGAATCACGCCCGCAGCCGCGATGGAAGATTGACATCATCGCATCCGAGGATCTTTTTCGGCCTCGAGCCCAAGCGTGGGGCATGACGCGGGTCCAAGCATCGTGCGCAAGCTCGCTCTCGTGTCTACGGTCGCGCTAATTTTAGCCTCATTCGCGCTCGCGCAAGGACAGAGCCCGACACCGCCTCCGTCTCGGTCAGAGGCGCCGACATCATCTCCGGCTCGGTCAGAGGCGCCGGCTCCGGTGGCCGTCGTGGCTGACGCAAGCGCGCCCGCGCTCGTGACGGCGGTCGTCTCGCGTGCGCGTGAGGAGGTCGCGCGGCGCGTCTCGTATGACGCGAGCTGGTTTGCGATCTCCTATCCGAACGGCGATCCCAATCCCAGCGTAGGCGTGTGCACGGACGTAGTAGTCCGCAGCTATCGCGCCGCCGGGATCGATTTTCAGAAGTTGGTCCACGAGGACGTCGTTCGGAATCTGGCCGCGTACGATCCGTGGGTGAAGGTCATCGACTCCAACATCGATCACCGGCGCGTGGGTCCGCTAATGACCTATTTGAATCGCCACGCGAAGAAGCTCCCCAACGAGGACAATGGCACTTACGTCGCAGGGGACATCGTGGTGATTTCGTTCAACGCGTGCCCGCGCTGCTCACCGCAACACATCGGCGTCGTGAGCGACAAGACGGGGCCACGCAGCGTGCCGATGATGATTCACAATATGGGGCCAGTCCCCACCGAAGACGACACGCTCGATGCGTGGACTAGAATTGGACACTACCGAGTATTGTAAACGATGAGGGATAGGTACATGTCCTCGTCGCTGGGTAGAAGTCGGCGAGCAGGACCGTCTTAGGTCCTATCGCTACGGACAGGTTCCCTGGAGCTTTGACTTGTCGCAGGTGTTGCCGCATGCGGTGTAGCAAGTGCAGTAGTCGTCGACGCACTTGAGGCAAGCGGCATGGTCCGCAGCGGCTGCTGCCTTGGTAGTGCAATCTGTGTATGTGTTGGTGCACGCCGACTCCTCCGAAGAGGTGCAGACCTTGCTGCTACACGCGAGCTCGTTCGCAGCGAAAATGGTTATCACGAGGGCGGCGGCGACGAGGGACATGAGTGATCGGAACATTGCGGATGACTCTACTTCAAAGGCGCGCTTGTCGTCATGTTAGAAGCGCGCGCCGAGCGACGCGAGGAAGGTGCGGCCGCTCTGCACGATGGTTCGCTGCGTGAACTCACCGCTCGGCACGGTGTCATACTTCCAGTTGGTGAGGTTGTACGCGCCCACCGCCCAGCGCGCGCCGAGCGGCTCGATCTCGCCAGAGAACACGAGATCCCACACCAACCCAGGATCCGTCGTGCCTTGCGCAGGATCGGTCATGCGGAAGTTGCCATCATAGCGCGGCCCCTCGAAAGACAGCCGCGACATGAGCATCAACTGGCGCCCCACGATCGGAGCTGCGCCCTTGAGTGATCCCAGCAACAGCGGCGAGTTCGGCACCTCACGCAGATCAGGCGCGTTGGTGTATCGCGCGCGAGACACGGTGAACGAGCCGGACAGCATCCAACCTTGCCGCCACTCGCGACGCAGCTCGGCCTCACCTCCGAGGACGAGCACGGGCGAGCGTGAGTTCGCGTACTGGTTCACGACACCGCCGCTCGCGAGCGTCACGTTGTCCAGCTCGATCAGATTGGAGACAGAGCTCACATAGCCAGCGACCGTTCCAACGATCGCGGTCGAGAAGCGGTGGCTGTACTCCAGCTCGCCCGAGTAGATTTGTTCGGGTTGCAATCCTTGAGGGCGGATCTGGGTCGCGGCCGTGTAGAAGAGCTCGTAGACACTCGGAGCGCGGAACGCCTTGCCGAAGATCGCCTTGATCGTGCCTTTTTCGTAGGGTTTGACGATGACCGCGAGTCGCGGATTGAACGCCGAGACGAAGTCGAACTTGTCGAGCGACGAGTAGTAGTCGACGCGCGCGCCCGCTGAGATCTTGAACGCGCGCACCGGAGACACATCGAAGTTGGCGTACCCTGCGGCGACGCTGAATGGGTCATTACGACCAGCGTTACCTTTGTCGTCGAACACGACGGACTGCACGTCGTTCTCTCCGCGTTGGAACGTTTGGAAGTGGCGGATGAACGTCCCGCCGAGCGTCATGCGAAACGCGTCGCTCGGTGAGAACAAGACCCGCTGCTCGAGCCCGCCCCATCGCCCGCGGTAGGTGTCGCGCTCGGGGCCTTGTTGTGTCGGATCTTGAGCGGGCGTCGCGGCTGCGCTGAAGCCGTCAAAATCGTACATGTCGACGTGCGCTCGACTGAGGAGCTGCACGCTCTTGCTGATCTGCGGCTCGAAGCGAGCCTCGACGAAGCCGCGCGTGTCTGCGTCGTGCGTGCGCGGATCGCCGAGCACCGAGCCCCGCAGGCCAGCCGGGACCGTCTTGTTGCGCGACGTCAAGAACCACTGGACCGTGGCCGACTTGAACCATGCGCGACCCGAAACGGTGGCCGCGTCGAAGCCGTCTACGCCGCGCACGTTGCCGTCATAGTTGACGCCAGGTTTCGTGGGGTCGGGTTGGCCCGCGAACTCAGGAAAGAAGAAGTCGCGTCCGGTTCCGCGCGCGCCAGACACGCTCGTCCACGCACCGGCGTCCTTGGAGAAGCGGAGATAAGCGGTGGCGCGTGCGCGGCCGACTCCATTGCCCGCGCCGGAGACACCAGCCTCTCCGTGAGTCTTGTCCTCCCGAGTGCGCGTGATGAGATTGATGACAGCGAAGAACGCGCTCGTACCGTAGAGCACGGAACCCGGCCCGCGGATGATCTCGATGCGCTCGACGTCCTCGAGATCGACGCGCGCGTCGTAGCCGATGTACGAGGAGAAGATGTAGTTGTCATTGGAAGGGTGCCCGTCGATCAAGACGAGCACGCGGTTGCCGTAGTCGCCGGGCCGCGAGAATCCTCGCACGCCGATCGACTCGTAGATCGTGTCGTCTGAGAGGAAGAGACCGCGCACGCCGCGGAGCGCCTCGGCGATCGTGGGGTAGCCCATCGCGCGGAGCTCTTGCTGCGTGATGACCGTGACGGACGCGGGCGCCTCATCGACGGTCTCGGTGACGCGCGATGCAGCGGTGACCTCCTCGTGCGCGGCGAGATCCAACTCGAGATCGAGCTGCGTCGATTTGTCCACGTCGATCTCGCGCTCGACGGCGCGGAAGCCGGACGCGCTGACGCGCAGCTTGTGGTGGCCAACCGGCACGCTGACGACGGCAGGCGTGAAGCCGGCTGGCTGATCGTCGATCGTGATGAGCGCGTCGCGGACGTCGGTGTTGACGACGACCTTGCCTGTGAGCTGCGACATCGGCGCGCGCGCGACGAGGTTCCCGCGCGGCGGCACCTCGACGAGCAAGTCGATAGTTTGGAATCCTTCTTTGGTGACGACGAGCGCGTGTTTGCCAGGCGTCATGGAGAGCTGACATGGGATCACGCACGCTATCCCGGCGTCTTCGCTGTCGACGTGCACGTGTCCGCCAGCTTCGCCC
>JANYHY010000415.1 GCA_025362165.1 Myxococcales bacterium
GAGCGACTGCCGCATCGACATGGATGAAGTCCGCGCGCTCGCCAAAGAGCACAAGCCCAAGCTGCTATGGGTGGGCACGAGCGCATACGCGCGCACGCTGGATTTTCCGGCCTTTCGTGAGGTAGCGGACGAAGTCGGCGCGATCCTAGTCGCGGACATCGCGCACATCGCCGGGCTCGTCGCGACAGGCGTGCACCCTTCGCCGGTGGGCATCGCGGACGTGATCACCTCGACGACCCACAAGACCCTTCGCGGTCCGCGCGGCGGCATGATCCTCTGCAAGAAGGAGCACGGTGCCGCGATCGACAAGGCAGTGTTCCCCGGGCTCCAGGGCGGGCCTCACAACCACACGACCGCAGCGATCGCTGTGGCGGCGCACGAGGCCACTCGCCCCGAGTTCGTCACGTACTGCAAGCAAGTGGTCACGAACGCCAAGACTCTAGGAGAGGCGCTCCAGAAGCGTGGGTTCTCACCGGTCACGGGCGGCACGGACAATCACCTGCTGCTCGTCGATCTCACCTCGAAGAACGTCACGGGCAAGGTCCTCGCGCAGGCGCTCGATCGCGCGAACATCGTGCTCAACTACAACGCGGTCCCGTTCGATCCGCGCAAGCCGTTCGATCCGTCGGGCATCCGCATCGGTACTCCGTGCGTGACGTCACGAGGCATGGGGACCGACGTGATGGAGATGCTCGCCGAGTGGATCGATCGCGTCGCGGGTGCTCCTTCGGACGAGGCGGTCGTGACCAAGGTCGCGGCCGAAGTGAAGTCTCTGTGCGAGAAGTACCCGGCGCCAGGCCTGCGCGTGTAGTCCGCGCGCAGATGTCACGGCACCGGCTGATTTTTGCGTCCGTTACGATCGTCTGCATGCTGACAATCAGGTGCCACCGCGAGACCGCGAGCGCGAGCGCGCCCATCGATGCGTCGGTTGACACGAGCGTCGCGGTGTCGCCGTGCGCTTGGCCCGCGCAACGCACGGCCGCGCTCATGACTCCGCTCGAGCTCCAAGCGTTGATCCAGCGGTGTACGGGTCAGGCGCTGGAGGCCTCGCACCCTGTCAGTGATGTTGCGATCGGCGCTGGCGGACCCGTGCTCGCTTACGCCGAGATTGTGGGTGGCGACGCCGGCGCTCGCTCGTTGATTGCCCTCGTGGACTCTCCGCCCGTGCTCAGCGCGTGGGCCATCACGGACTCTCCCGCTCAGCTGAGACTCAAACGGTTCGCGGCGCCTGCGATGCACGCGCGCTTCGACACGCTCTTGGGAGAGACGGTGATCGTCGACACGCTCACGACGCAGATCTACGGCTTCAACCTGGGCGCTGTGCAAATCCCGTGGGAGCGCGTGTGGCTCAAACGCGGCAAGACGCTGGTGGAGGCCGGCCGCTATGCGTTGGCTAGCCTCACCGATGGCGAAAAGTCGACCGAACCCACTCGCAAGGCTTCCGCGAAGGCGCTCTTTCACGCTGACCGCGTGGAGCTACGCGAGGACGTGACGTGGACTTGGTACAAGACGACCTACAGCGACATCAACGGAGAGGAACGCGTCGAGACCGCGCGCGTCACCACGGTGTTCGAGCACGGCTTCACGTTGCGCGGAGACAAGCTCGAGCCCGACACAGTGACCGAGACGAAGCCAAAGAAGCCTTAGTTGTATCGTTCGAAGACTCCACCTCCGCACAAGAAGAAACCGTGAGGCTCATCTTATTTGCGTCCTTGGCGATCGCGTGTGGTGGCGCTCCTGTCGCGCCTGCCGCGAAGCCCCCATCCGTGCCGGCCGAGCTCACCGAGTGGAAGACGCTCTCGTTCGGCGCCTACCTCGCTCCAGTCGCCGCGCCGAAGAGCGTGACGATGATCTGGCATTTCCACGCGTGCAAAGCGGCAGAGAAGGACTATCGCTCGCTCGTGGGCGACATCGTCGTCGTGTGCCTCAACGCCTTGGGAATGGGGACTGCCCCTTATTGGGACGCGTTCAAAGACCCTAAACGGTTTGGAACTCTAGAGCATGAGGTGATGACCGCGCTCGGTCCGAGCGTGCACCTCGACCGCACCGTGCTCGTCGCGTGGAGCGCGGGATACGCCTCGATTCAACAGATCTTGAACGCCCCCGACGTCTACGATCGAACGAGCGCTGTGGTGCTCCTGGACGGCCTTCACGCCGGCTACACCAAGAACGCAGATGGCTCGCCCACCAAACTAGCCAATATCGAGACTACGGGCTCGCTACTTCGGTTTGCTCGAGACGCTTCGATTGGCAACAAGACCTTCGTCTTCACTCACTCCGGGGTCATCCCACCGGGATACGCGAGCACGACCGAGATGGCGAGCGCTCTCGAAGACGGGCTGAAAATGGCCAGGTCGACCGCCGATCCAGACTTCGCGCAATCGATCGACGTCGCGGATCTCGGCAACTTGCATGTTCGTGGCTTCGCGGGCGGTGATGCCAAAGACCATATCGCTCAATTGCATTGGGTCGCGCCCGTGCTGCGTAAGTGGGTATTGATTCCGCAATAGAGTGTTCCAGAACGTCGCTCGCTGAACTACGGTGCTGCGTCATGTACCAAGAATTTTTCGGACAGATGAAGAAGCAGCTCGGACAAATCGACAAGTGGATCGATCTGACCGAGGCGCACGCGAAGGCGAAGTCGTTCGACGCGAACATCCTCTTGGGCATGCGCTTGGCCCCAGATCAGTTCGCGTTAGTGCGCCAAGTCCAGATCGTCTGTGACACCGCCAAGCTAGGCGCGTCGCGCGTCACCGGCAAAGAGGCTCCCGCGCACCCGGACACCGAGACGACCTGGGAAGAGGTCCGCGCGCGCGTACGCTCGGTGATCACCTACCTCGACGGCTTCAGCGCCAAAGACTTCGAAGGCACGGCGACACGCACGGTCACTCAGCCTCGTTGGGAGGGCAAGGTGATGTCGGCGAACGACTTCTTCGTCGAGCATGTCGTGCCGAACTTCTACTTTCACCTGGCGCACGTCTACGCGATTTTGCGGCACAACGGAGTGAGCGTCGGGAAGCGCGACTATTTGGGCACCCTCTCTCAACGCGCTCCGTGAGAGACCCGAGCGCTACTTGGGCACGATGAAGTAAATCACCGCGCCCAGCACTCCGCAGCCCAAGGCGACCGCCCACTCGCGCCCGCCCGCGCCGTTCATCAACGCGAGCGCGACGATGACCGTGGGGACTGCCGACCAGGCGCGAAGTGGCGTCAATCCTCGCTCTCGCTTGTAAGCGAACTTCGCGAGCGCGAGCGCGACAAGCAAGTATTGCATCACGACGCCCAGGCTCGACAGCATGAGCAGCTCACCAATGTTGCCACCCAAGAGCATGACGGCGACGACGACATACGTGGTGAGCAGCGCGAGCGTGGGGATGCCGCGTTCGTTCTCTTTTGCGAATCGCGATTTGGGCGCGAGCGCGGAGAGAAAGCGCGGCGTCGTCACGATCATGCCGAACGCGATCCCCAATGAAGAGACGTTGAGCCCCACGCTCACGATCTTCTCGAGCGTCGCGCCGCCGTAGGATTTAGCCATGTCCACGAGCGGAGAGCCTGAGTGCGCGACGTCGTGAACGCCGACGATCAGACCTCTGAACAGCAATAGATAAATGGCAGTCGAGATCCCCAGCGAGCCAAGCACGGCGATCGGGATCGTGCGCGACGAGGCCTTCGCTTGACCCGCGACGACAGGGACGATCTCGAAGCCTTGGAAGACGAACGTGGCGGTGAGCGCCGCGCGTAGCCAGTGAGTCTCTCCCGGGTTGGGATCCACCGATGGGTGCGAATTCAGGATATTGGGTGACTCGGACGGAAAAGCGAATACTGCGATAATGGCTAATCCGATGAGCGGTAATAGCTTGAGCACCGTGAGGCCGGACCACACGCGCGCGGACACCTTCACGCCGCTGGAGGCGATGAGCGTGAGCACCGTGAGTAGGCCGATCGCCGCGAGCCGGACACCCCACGGACCGACGCCGCGGAGGTTCGCGCTCATGAAGCCGGTGTAGACCGCGCTCATCGAGAACAGCGCCGCGGTGTATGCGAGCCATCCGACGATGAAGCCGGCAGCGTCTCCGAACGCCATG
>JANYHY010000194.1 GCA_025362165.1 Myxococcales bacterium
CTACACCCACGGCATGTTGCCTCGACGCACCCGGTGGAACTGGGCGTTCCTCTCGTGCATGGACGACCGCGGCGAGCCGATCGCGGTCAATCTCGTCCAGGGGTTCACGGGCGAGCCCGAGTGCGCAGCGTTCACCAAGGACGGCGTCGTCCCGCTCGGCGAAGGACGCTTTCAATTCGACGCTCAGCGCCCGCTCTCTCCATGGAGCATCGAGACGCGCGACGAGAAGGCCTCGCTCCAGTTCTCTCCGGGCGCGGCGCACCAAGAGAAGAAGAACCTCGGGATCGTACGATCACGCTTCATTCAGCCTGTCGGCACGTTCTCCGGTACCATCGACCTCGGCTCACGCGTCGCGCGCGTGACGCACGGTCTCGGGGTCGTGGAGGATCAGGACGTGCTGTGGTGAAGGACGGTTTACTCGGCGGAATCCTGGACGCGCTCGTGGCGAACACCGATCACGAGGAGCTGCGCGCGGAGATCGATCGTCGGCTCGGCGCGTCGAAGGCTCCTGTGCACACCGTGACAAGTCACACGAGCGATCAAGTCCTCCACCGCATCGTGCTCTCGGACATCCTGGACGAGGGCATCTTGGGCGCGCGTCCGCAAGACAAGGCGTTCCCGCTGCGCATGCTCTTCGCGGATCTGGGTGACGCGCTCGCGAAGGCGGAGCCCCCCGCGCTGGCCGACGCTTCCTTCGCGCTCGCCTCCGCGCTGAACTTCTACTTCCGCTCCACGCTGGACGAAGAGGCGCGCGTCTCCGTGGGGATCGCGATCAGTAAGCTGTATTATGCATTCGTCTCGATGGTGGCCAAAGAGACGCGCGAAGTGCAGGCGACATCGCCTTTGCTCGCCGCGTTGCTGAGCGGAGAGCTCGAGCGAAGCAAACTCGAATCCGTCGATCACCAGCGGAGCTTCGACGGCACTCTGCACGATCGCGAGACGGGCAGCGGCGCGTCTCCGACGATCGTGGCGCCCAAGAGCTTCCTCTGCCGAGTGACCGCGAGCGGCGTGGTACGCTCGCGCGCGTTGGTGCGGACGTGAGCGACCCCAAAGCCACCTGGCTCCCGAACCTCGTCGGCGGGATTTCGATCTGGAAGCTCGCGCAAGATCTCAACGCGCAGCGGTTGTTCGACGGTCGGTTGCTCGTGCCCGAGACAGAGGGCTCCGACAGCTTGCCTGTGAAGGTCACGTGGGACCTCAAGGACGTGCTCCCTCTGCCAGAGGCTCGCGGCAAACACGCGACCGACGTCGAGCAAGGCCTCAAAGATTTCGGCGCGTGCCTCGAGCGCGTGGCCAAAGAGTTCGGCGACGAGAAGAGCGGCTATCACAAATTCAAGGACGCGCTCACCATGCCCGGCGGGCTCGGCGGCGCGACCGAAGGCGAGAGCTACTTCTACGATTCCAAGTCCAAGAAGGTCGTCGTCATCAACTGGGGAGCCTCTCCGCGCGCAATCGCCGGACAAGAGGTCCACGTCTTCGGCTGGGTGGACTGGGCGAGCCTCGCCGCCGCAGGAGCTGCCGGTGCAGTCGCGACCAAGTCGAAGGACGCCACCCAACCCGAAGAGAAAAAAGAAGACGACAACAAGAAGGAAGACGACAACAAGAAGAAAGACGACGACAAGCCTGGGCCGCTCTTGTGGGGGCGTCCTCTGTGGCAATGGGCGCTCGCCGCGTTGCTCGCGATGCTCCTCGTGTTGCTCGTCTTGTTCTTGCTGCGATCGTGCGACAAAGGCGCTGCCGGCAAGGACGCAAGCGTGGAGGGCGCTACATACGCAGACGGCGCACCGTTACCAGATGGTGCGACTCTCTTGGCAGACGGCGCCGTCGTGATCGGTGACTCGGGCATCTTGCTCGCCGACGGCGGCCTGTTGCTCGCAGACGGCGCTGTGGTGCCGTTCGGCGGAGACGGCGGAGACGGCGGAGACGCGATGGTTGACGGGTCAAGCGATGGCGCGGCGGGCGATGGCGGTCCGAAAGACGCATCGACCGACGGCAGCAAGGACGGCGGCCTCAAGCGCAAGCTCAAAGACGGCGGCATCGTCATCATCGACGACAGCGACAACGATCCGATCATCATCAAGGGCGGCGGGCCTGGCGGCGGCTTCATCATCCTCGGCCCCGACGGCAAGCCAAAGCAGCTGCCACACCGCACGGACTTCCAACCCGACGCGGTTCGCTGGCGCATCGCCGAGGGCGTGGAGTTCTTGCACCCAGGCTCGCCCGCGGACGGCACGGGCACCTCGTTCACCACGGTCCTGCGGCGCGACGCATCGTTCGATGACGTGCGCGTCGAGTGGCAAGACAAAGCCGGCAACTGGCACACGTTCTGAGCAAGCAATGACAGAGTCCATCCACATCCTCACGCAGTGCATCGCAGACGCGCAGTCTGCGCTCGCGCTGGGTACGGCCGAACAACAAGACGCCAACCGCGCAGAGGCGCAGAGCCTCGCCGATCTCGCGGTGCGCGCGAAGAAGCTGTCGCGCGCTTGGGGGCGTCCTCAAGCGCTCGGACTGTTCGGCCCCTCGCAGGCTGGCAAATCGTTCTTGGTCGGCGCGCTGCTCAATCACGAGCTCGGCTCGCTCAAGGTGCAATGCCAAGATCGTGAGCTCGACTTCCTCAAGGAGATCAACCCAGCGAAGGGCGTGGAATCCACCGGCGTCGTCACGCGCTTCACGACGACACGAACGGCCAGCAGTTTGCCGGGCTTTCATTGCCAGCTCTTGTCCTTGGAGGGTGTGCTCGAGTCGATCGCCACCGGCTTCCTCGTCGAGTGCACGAGCCCGTCGATCGACGCGGAGCGCGTGGAAAAATGTCTGCGCGATGCGCGCCTCGCGAGTGGTCCGTCGGCGACCGGCATCTGGCGTGACGCGTGGGACGGCGTCTGGCACAGCCTCGTCAAGAAGTACCAAGACCGCCACGCGTACCTCAACGAGCTGAAGAAGATCCCCGCGCTGCGGTCGGACGTTTGGAAGAAGGACATCGGGTCGATCGCCGGTTGGCGCATGGTCTACTCGCTCTTGTGGGGCGGCCCAGGCTACGCGCCCGATCTGGACAACGTGCTCTCTTTGCTGGCGAACGGACTCGAGGCCACCTCGCACTCGGAGCTTGCGGTCGTGGGCGTCGAGCACGTGCGCGCGAGCACTGGAGCCGCGAGCATCATCGACGCTTCCTGCTTGAACGCGATGGGCACCGATCGCACCGAGCTCCGCATTCGCGTCGGCGACGGCTCGCGAGAAGTCGCCATTGCTCCTGGAGTGTTATCGGGTTTGATTTCCGAGATTCGTCTCGAGCTCGCGCGAGCGCAGGGCTCCTTGCTCGATCGCGCGGACATCCTGGATTTCCCTGGTGGGCGCGCGTTGAAGGGCATCAACGGCTTCGGCAAAGAGGAGCTGTCTACGGGTCGTCTCGAGAATGCCGTAGAGGTCTTCAAACGAGGAAAGCTCACCTTCTTATTCGAACAATTCGCGCTCGACCGAGAGATCACGAGCCTCGTCTTGTGCTCGCCGGGCCCGACCAAGCCCGAGGCCGTGCAGCTCCAGTCGCAGGTGGAGTCGTGGCTGCGCATCCGCTACGGCGCGCCCACGCCCACGGCGCGCGAAGAGCTGGACAGCCCCAGCCTGTTCGTCGCGCTCACCAAGTTCGACATGAGCCTCGGCGCGCTCCGCAGCAACAACGGGCGCGACCGCTGGGACTCTCGCGTCCAAGAGGCGTGCGTGGATTTTTGGTCGCGCAGCCCTTCTTCGTGGATCAACAACTGGGGCACGCGCGATGTGCCGTTCCAGAACTTCTTCTGGATCCGCAACCCTTACGCCGATCAAATGCGCACGCTCAAGACAGGCGAGCCTGACTACGAGGTCGTCAAGGCTGGCTACGTGCAGAGCCGCGCGGTCAAGCGGTACATCAGAGGTGCCGACGAGAAGTGGGCAGCCGTGGAGGGAGAGGACGAAGGTGGTCTCCCGCGCAGCGGCGTGCCGCTCCTCTGCGCCCAGCTGCGCAGCAAGTTGGACGTCGACATCAAGAAGCGCGAGCTCACTGCGGAGGCGAAGGCGATCAAGAGCGAGCTCATCGCCGTGCTGCGCGCGCTTTCTCCGAGCGCGGACGAGGCCGAGGAGCGCGCGCGCGTCACCGAAGCCGCGCAAGCGCTCGGCACCGCGGTGCAGCTCGAGATGGAGCGTCGCTGCACGGGCGCGGTG
>JANYHY010000539.1 GCA_025362165.1 Myxococcales bacterium
GGCGAGCCAGCGACGCACCTCACCATCATCGCCTCGGGTCTGATCAAGATTTGCCAGCCTGGGCATGACGGCGCCAACGCGATCGTCGCGCTGTTCGGCCCTAAAGAGAGCGTGGGTGACATCGCTGTCGTCTCTCGTGGCACCTACCCAGCAGACGCCGTCGCCGCGTCCGATTCGCTCCACGTCATTCGCATCGAGAAGACCCCAGTGCTTGCGGCGATGGATCGAGACGTCGACGTTGCGCGCGCGCTCAATCAATCGTTGATCGAGCACTCGAAGGCACTACGACAGAAGATCAAGATCATGACCGCGGGCGCCGTCGATCAACGCCTGAGCGCGCTGTTGACGCACCTTGCAGAGCGCTTCGGTGATCGAGACGACGAAGGTGCGATCAGCATCCCGGTGGTCTTGTCGCGTACGGAGCTCGCGTGTCTCGTGGGCTCTACCGTAGAGACCACCATCCGCATCTTGAGCCGATGGCAGAAGTCCGGCGCGCTCTCGACGACCGACGAGGGCTTCGTCATCCACAAGCCCGAAGAGCTGGACGTTTCCCCGACCGAGTGATCGATGTCATCGCCCGAATCATGGCTCGCCCGCACCGTCCTTCCATGACGGTGGGCTGGAGTCTTGCGGCCAGCTGCGCCGTCTTGGCGAGTTTGCCGACCCGATGACATTTCGCATGGCCATCCGCAATTGAAGCACGCACTCTCCTTGTGCATGCTTCACTCCATAGGGACGGGGAAATCAGCGCCAGTGACGGGCCCGCGCGACATGCTGCTCGCGTGTCACGATCGACTGCGTTACTTCAGCGAACTCGCGTCGCTGCTCGCGACCAGGCTGGATGCGTCCGCAGAGGACGTCTCGGACGCCGCGAGACGCCTGCGCACGTACTTCACCGTCGCACTGCCACTCCACGAGGCAGACGAAGAGCTCTCGCTTGCGCCTCGTCTGCTCTCGTCTTCGAAGGGAGAGAGCGTCGCGGAGTCGTTGGGGCTGATGAGCGAGCAGCATGGTCTCCTTCATGTCGTGCTCGACGAGCTGGTACCGTCGTGGACACGTTTGGAGAGCGAGCCTTCGGTCCTCGATGCGATCGCGAACACGCTCGCCGGAGAGTCGCGGCGCTTGGCGATCGTACTCGAGGTGCACCTCGCGCTCGAAGAGACGACGATCTTCCCGTGGTTGGAACCGCTCCCGAGATCGGAGCGAGACGAGATGCTGGCCGAGATTCGCGCGAGACGCACCGAGTCCGTGATGACACAGATGGCTATGATTCGCGCGTAACGAGTGGGCTGCTTCAAAACCGTAACTAGCCTCGAGGCGCGGGAGGGCCGCCGTTTGCAATGGCTTCGAGGCGGGCGGGGTCGCGCACGTCGATGCGGGTGCGCGTGCGGTGGATACAGCCCGTGTGCGCGATCGCAGCGAGCGCCCGAGAGAGCGTCTCGGGCTTCATCCCCAAAAGGCCAGCCAGGATCGAGCGCGGGAGACGCTTCTGCTTCGACGAGTCGAGCAGCCAACGCGCGACTCGTTGCTGTGCGTTGCCGTCTGTCGTCGCTCGCCCGGCGTTGTCGCCCATGATCGTCGCGAGGACGCAGTCGAGCACGACGCGCGCAGTGCCCGTTTGCTCGAGCCACGTGAGCATCTGTTGACGGCTCGTGCCGCAGATCGTGACATCAGTGACCGCGCGCGCCGAGTCGAGGTAGGTGGGCTGCGAGATCGCCTCGAGCCCGATGAGCGAGCCCGCGCGCCTGACCGCATGGGGGGCGTCCTCTCCGTGCTTCTCGGTCGAGCCTCGGGACAGCGCGACCGCGCCGTGCTTGACGTAGTAGACCATCTCCGCGGGCGCGCCGGCCGCGAACAACGAGCTCCCGGCGGTGCGGCGCCGGTCCACCATGGGGCACTTGCCAGCGACCCTATGTGAGGCGGCACCAATCGGACACAACGAGCAGGCGACGTCAGTTCTCGTGAGCGAGAAAATCATGTTGCTCAATTTCGGGTCCTTCCGCAGATGACGGTCGTCAAGACGTAGAGCATGAGGCGTGCCTGCAAGTGTCGATATGACATTTGTCATCGCTGGCGTCTCCACTCTGGGCGAGATTCGTCGCGTGATCGCGCAGCTCGAGAGCCCCGTGGCGTCAGTCCCATCGAATGACACCATGGTGGCGGCGCTCGAGGCTGCTGCGCGGGCCGACGCTGAGCTGTTCACCTTCCACTCGACGAAGGGGCAACCCCGACTCTCAGCGCGCGCGCTGCTCGCCGAGGCGCACAGGTGGTCGGTGCTGTTTCGCACGCGAGGCGTGGTGCACGGTGATCGCGTGGTCTTGCTGATGCCTACTGGTCCTGCGTTCGTGTCCGCGCTCCTCGGTGCGATGCTCTGCGGCGCTGCTGCCGTTCCGCTTGCGTCGCCAATGACCTTCGGATCGATTGATCCCTTCTTGCGGAACTTGAGGCTCGTGCTCGACAGCGCGGACCCAAGGTTGCTCGTCACCTACCCGCGCACGCTCGAAGCGTTGCACGCGTCACCACCTCCGTGCGCCTTGGTCACGCAAGCCGACCTCGACTGCACGCACGGGTCGCTTCTGCCGCTGCCGTCGATCTCAGGCTCGGACACGGCTCTGGTGCAATACACCTCGGGGACCACAGGCCGTCCAAAAGGCGTGGTGATCTCGCACCGCGCGCTCATGTCGAACGCATCTGCCATCGCGACAGGTCTCGGCATTGGTGCGCGCGACGTAGGTGTCAGCTGGCTGCCGCTCTTCCACGACATGGGGCTCGTTGGTGTGCTGCTCACGGCGATTGCACATCCCTATCCCGTGCACCTCGCATCGCCCGAGTGGTTCGCCATGGGACCCGAGCGGTGGATGGATCTCGCGAGTCGCGTCGGCGCATCACTCACCGCTGCACCGAACTTCGCTTACGACATGTGCGCGTCGCGTGTACGGAGGCTCGAGGGTGCGCGGCTGGACTCTCTGCGCGTCGCGCTGAACGGCGCTGAGCCCGTCCTCATGCCGACGTTGCGTCGATTCGAGCGTGCCATGGCGCCTCTCGGTCTTCGCGCGAACGCACTACTCCCTGTCTATGGAATGGCAGAATACACCCTGGCAGTGACGTTTCCAGCCGCGGAGGCCGTGGCGTCACTGTCGGTCGATCGCGACGGACTCGAGCGTGGCGCGGTCACTCCTGGGGACTCGGCCGAGATCGTTTCGGTCGGCGCACCTGTCGCCGGCACGCGCGTGTCGATCGTCTCGGTCGACGGAGCTCCCCAGCCTGAGCGGCGCGTCGGAACGATTCGCGTCGCAGGTGCCTCGATGATGGATGGGTACTTCCGCAACGAAGAGGCGTCTCAGTCAGCCTTGCGCGACGGGTGGCTCTGGACAGGCGATCTCGGCTTCATCGACGAGGGCCGCCTCTTCGTCACCGGCCGCTCGAAGGACCTCATCATCCAGTCGGGCCGCAATGTCTACCCCTATGATCTCGAGCGCGTCGCGATCGACGTGGGTTCCCTGAGACCTGGGTCAGTCGTCGCGTTCGGCAAACGCAACGAGGCCAAAGGCACCGAGGAGATCGTCATGGTGGCCGAGACCGCAGAGCGCGAGCCTTCCAAGCGCGAGGCCCTCACGCGAACCATCCGCGGTGAGATCTTGGCGACACTGGGCGTGCGAGTGGAGATGGTACATCTCTGGCCAATCGGCAGCGTCCCTCGTACGACTAGCGGCAAGCCACGCCGTGCAGCGTGCGCAGACCTTATTGCGAGCAAGAGCTCTGATTGAGACACACGGGGAGCGAATGGAATGCGCCTGCGCGCAGGTTGTGCAAACAAACGCGCCCGCGTGTACGACTGTGCAGCTTCCTGGGTCGGTATGAGCCGTGCTTTAGCGAAGGTCTAACTCACACCGGAAGGCGTGCCGCTCTTCTCGACGAAGAGACAAGACCGAATGAATCCGAATAGAACTCCTTCCCACGGCGGAGATCATGTGGCTGCGGCATTGGCGGCGCACGGGGTCCGTTTTGTCTTCACGCTATGTGGGGGTCATATCTCCCCCATCCTCACTGCCTGCAAGTCACGGGGCATGCGCATCATCGATACCCGCGACGAAGCCGCCGCCGTCTTCGCGGCCGATGCGATGGCGCGACTCACGGGTCTACCTGGAGTCGCCGTGGTCACCGCTGGTCCTGGTCTCACCAACACCATCACTGCGCTCAAGAACGCCCAGCTCGCGCAGAGCCCAGTCATCCTCTTGGGTGGGGCTGCACCTACGGCGCTGCAGGGACGCGGTGCGCTGCAGGACATCGATCAGCGTCCTCTGATCGAACCGCACGTGAAGCTGTTCCGAAAAGTTCGCCGCGTGTGCGAGCTCGTGCCTGCCGTCGTCGAGGCACTCGCGATCGCGCGCGAGCGATTGCCTGGGCCTGTCTGCATCGAGTGCCCAGTCGACCTGCTCTACGACGAAGCGACCATTCGTAAGTGGTATGCCGACGCAGCTGGGAAGGGCACCAGCGTCCCGGACCGACTGCTGCGTTTGTACCTCAATCGGCATGTCGAAAAGATGTTCTCTCACAGCCACCAGCCTCTGCAACCGGAGGTGCGGACACCTGTCCATCCGCGAGCCACGAGGTCTCGGGTTGTTGCGGCGAGCGAGGCGCTATCCAAGGCGCAACGCCCGCTTCTGGTCGTCGGCAGTCAAGCGTTGAGTTTGCCCAATGAGGCAGCACGCATCGCGGCAGCCATCACTCGCCTGGACATTCCGGTCTACCTCTCGGGGATGGCGCGCGGCTTGTTGGGACGAGATCACCCATTGCAAATGCGTCACCAGAGACGCCACGCCTTGCGCGAATCAGACTGCGTGATCCTCGCGGGTGTGCCGTGCGATTTTCGCCTGGACTATGGCAAGCACGTCAAGCGCAGCACCACGCTGATCGCCGCAAATCGGAGCGCGAAAGAGGCGCGCTTGAACCGCCGCCCGACGATCGCTGCCATCGGCGACGCGGGGTTATTTCTCCAGGACCTTGCCGCGACACCGAGCGTCGCCCGCGCTGCCACGTGGAAGGAACAGCTCCATCAGCGCGATCTCGTCCGCGAGAAAGAGATCGACGCCCAAGCGAACGTCACTGGCGAATACGTCAACCCAGTCGCCTTCCTTCGAGCGCTCGAACGCGAAGCGAGTGACGACGCAGTCTTCGTTGCCGACGGCGGAGACTTCGTCGCCACGGCTTCCTACATCTTACGTCCACGCTCTCCACTCACTTGGCTGGACCCAGGAGTATTCGGCACATTGGGAGTAGGTGGAGGCTTCGCGCTCGGCGCCGCTCTTTCGCGACCCGAAGCGGAGGTTTGGATCATCTTCGGTGACGGCGCGTGCGGCTATAGCCTCGCCGAGTTTGACACCTTCGTGCGACACGGCATCCCTGTCATCGCGGTCGTTGGCAATGACGCCGGTTGGACACAGATCGCGCGCGAGCAGGTGAAAATGCTTGGAGACGACGTCTCCACTGTCTTGGCGCGCACCAACTATCACGAAGTCGCCGCGGCCTTCGGCGCTGAGGGCATCGTCGTGAAGACACCGCACGAGGTCGACGGAGCGCTCGCCCGCGCACGCGCCTCGGCCAAGTCAGGCAAGCCAGTATTGCTCAACGTCTGGCTGGACAAGACCGGCTTCCGGGAAGGGTCGATCTCGATGTGATGCGACGAGGCTATTTTCCTAACACTACTGCCGCAGCTTCACGGCGACCGAGAATTCCACAGCCGGATCCAGGCAAAACACTGCTGCCGCAGTAAGCGAGTTTGGGTCTATTCGGCGGACATCCGCCCGGAACGTACTGCTGTACGTGAGGACGGATGGCCGT
>JANYHY010000560.1 GCA_025362165.1 Myxococcales bacterium
CACACACAAGAAGATCGTAGTGGGCCGCGCGGGCTCGCTGATCAAAGAGATCGGCACGAGCGCGCGGTCACGGATCGAGGAGCTGCTCGGTGGGCCTGTGCTCTTGAAGACGCACGTGCGCGTGACGCCGGAGTGGTTCGACCGCGACGACCGGCTGCGCGAGTTCGGCTACGGCGAGACGCGCGGACTGAACCTGGAACCGAGCAAGCGATGACCAAGCACTTCAAGCACAACGAAGAGAACCCGCTGCCGGCGAGGAACGCAGGGCTACCGCTCGTCGCGATCGTCGGCCGCCCCAACGTGGGCAAGAGCACGCTGTTCAACAGGCTCGCTCGCAAGAGGATCGCGATCGTCCACGACGAGGCTGGCGTCACGCGCGATCGGCACTACGCAGAGACGACCGCGTTCGGCACCGACTACGTGCTCGTGGACACGGGCGGCTTCGACCCCGAAGACGAAGACCCGATGAAGGCCGGCATCGCGCACCACGTGAAGGCGGCGATCAGCGAGGCCGACGCGATCGTGTTCGTGACCGACGCGACCACGGAGCTGACGAGCGCAGACCGCGCAGCCGTGCAGCTCTTGCGACGCAGCAAGAAGCCGGTGTTCTTCACCGCCAACAAGGCGGACGGCCCGCAGCGCGACGCAGAGGGTGGAGTCGATCTGTATCGCCTCGGCGTGAAGAAGATCTATCCCGTGAGCGCGCTCCATGGGCGCGGCATGGGCGAGCTCGAGGCCGATCTCGTCGCTGCGCTTCCCGAACCGATCCCAGCGGACGAAGTCGATGAAGACATCGCGCGCGTCGCGATCGTCGGCAAGCCGAACGCCGGCAAGTCGAGCCTGATGAATCGACTCTTGGGCGAGGAGCGGCAGCTCGTGGACGCGCGCCCAGGCACGACTCGCGACGCGATCGATGCGCTCGTCGAGAAGGACGGTAAGAAATACGTCTTCATCGATACGGCTGGAATCAGGCGCAAAGCGAAGGTCAAGAACGCCGAGAGCACCGTCGAAGCTGTGAGCGTGCTCCACGCGATCCGCGCGATCGAGCGCGCGCAGGTGGTCGTCGTGATGTGCGACGCGGCCGAGGGCGTCGCCGAACAAGACGCAAAGATCCTCGGGTTGGCCAACGATCGGCACAAAGCGATGATCATCGCGCTGAACAAGAGCGATCTCCTCACGGACAAGGCTGCGCGAAAGAAGGCCGAGGAGCGTGCGCGAGAGAAGCTGTCGTTCGCGCCGTTCGCTCCGGTCGTCGAGATCTCCGCCAAGACAGGCCGCGGCGTGGGAGAGCTCCTCGAGACCATCGAGAGAGCGCGCGCGGAGTTCACCAAGCGCATCGGCACGGGCGAGCTCAACCGTTTCTTCGAACAAGTGCTCGAGACGCACCCGCCCCCCACGAGCGGTGGCAAGTCACCGCGGCTGTACTTCTGCGTGCAAGCAGAGACCGCCCCGCCGACGTTCGTCTGCATGACCAACGCTCCGGACGCGATCCATTTCTCGTACCGGCGCTTCGTCGTCAACCAGCTCCGCAAGCGGTTCGGCTTCGAGAGCACGCCGGTGCGTGTATTTTACAAGATGAAGCGGCGCCGCAGCGATGTGCGGGATCCGGAGAGCACCAACCGAACTCCGGACGGTCGAACGAAGCGCCGCGGCGAGGCCTGACTACTCGCCGCCCGCGAGCATCAACTCGCCGAGCGTCAGCAGCATCGACACGTCGTTCACATCGCTCGGGCGCTCCCGGATGCGGACGATCGGCGTGTTCCCTGCCCTGCCCTCGAGCGCGCGCAGATGAGACGCGTCGAGCGCCGCGAGCTTGAAGGCGTCCGCGTGGGCTTGGGCGACACGCGCGGCTGCGTCCTCATCGAGCGCGAGCTTGCCCTCCGCGATGGCAGCCTTCGCCTCCGCGACTGTCACCGGCGAGCCGCCTTCGGGCGCGACGCGCATGCGGTTGACGATGATGCTCCCCGCGCGCATCCCGCTCTCGTCGAGGCGCTCGGCGAAGTAGAGCACCTCTCGGATGCTCATCGGCGCGGGGCTCGTGACGAGCACGAACGCGACGTCGTCGCTCCGGAGCGTCTTCTCCACGATGCGCGCGCGCTCTTTGAACCCGCCAAACAGGTCATTGAGCTCGGTGATGAACTCGGCCATGGCCTCGAGGAAGCCGCCGCCGGTAATCTTGCCGATCCCCTTGAGCACGACCGACGCGCTCTTGGCGAGCAGGTTGAGCGAGAGCTTGCCGCTCGTCTGGAACGCGGTCAAAAACCATTTCATCGTCACGCTGTCGAGCGCGGAGACGAGTCGCTCCGGCGCATCGAGGAAGTCCAGCGCGTTAGAAGTAGGCGGCGTGTCGAGGACGACGAGATCGAAGCGCGGATCGTCTTTGACCGCGACGAGCTTCTCGACGGCCATGTACTCCTGCGTGCCCGCGAGCGACGTCGACACGTACTTGTACAGCTTGTTGGAGAGGAGCTTGTCGGCCTTCTCTCGAGTCGACGAATACTTGCGCACGAGCGCATCGAAGGTCGTCTTCGTATCGAGCATCATCACGGTGAGCGAGCCTTGGAGCTCCACGCCGCTCTTCTGAAAATGCGCCTTGTCGACCACGGCCTCCTCTGAGCCGATCATGTCGAGGCCGAGCGCTTGCGCAAGACGCTTCGCGGGATCGATGGTGAGGCACAGCACGCGCCTGCCGCTTCGCGCCGCAGCGGTCGCGATCGCTGCAGCGGTCGTCGTCTTGCCCACGCCGCCCGCGCCAACCGTGACGAGCACCCGCGACGAGTCCAGGAGCTTCGCGAACGCGGACGTGGTCGGCATGGTCGGAGTACTAGCGTGCGTGCGGCGCCGCGCGATCGCGAGTTGAATACCACACTTGTCGTCGCCGCTGGCGAACGACAACAACGGGATGGAGTGGCTTCGCCAGCCTCATTTGGTCAGCCATCGTCGCCGTCGTCGTATTCGCCCTCGGCGAGGTTGTCGAAGCGCGTGTACTGGTTGTCGAAGCGCACCTTGACCGTGCCCGTGGGACCATTTCGTTGTTTGGCGACGATGATCTCGGCCACGTTCGGCTCGGTCGTCGTCTCCTTGTTGTAGTAGTCGTCGCGGTAGATGAAGATGATGTTGTCTGCGTCCTGTTCGATCGCGCCAGACTCGCGGAGGTCGGAGAGCTGCGGGCGCTTGCTCTTCTCGCTGCGCGTCTCGACGGCGCGATTCAGCTGACTGAGCGCGATGACCGGCAAGCGAAGCTCCTTCGCGAGCGCCTTCAGACCGCGCGAGATCTCGCTGATCTCTTGCTCGCGCGACTGCACGCCGTCACGACCACGCATCAGCTGCAAGTAGTCCACGATGATGCAGCCGAGGCGTTGGATCTTCTTGGTGCCGTCCTCGCTCATGCGATCGTATTCGGCCTGCAGGCGCCGGACCTTGGCGCGCAGCTCGAGGATCGAGATGCTTGGTGTGTCGTCGATCCAAATCGGCAGCGACCCGAGGTACGCGGCGCTCTCTGTGAGCCTGCTCCAGTCTTGCGGGCTCAAGTACCCCTGGCGCACCTTGCTGACGTCCACCTTGCCCTCGGCGCAGACCATGCGGTTGCCGATCTGCTCTCGCGGCATCTCGAGCGAGAACACAGCGACGCCGGTGCCGGGCTCTTCCCAGCGCTTGGTGGGGTCGTTGGCGAGCGCACGGTTGCGTGGGCTCGCCACGTTGGTCGCGATGTTGAGCACGAAGCTGGTCTTGCCCATGCCTGGACGCGCGGCGATGATCGTGAGATCGCCGTCGTGCAAGCCGCTGATCTGCTTGTCCAGACGCTCGAATCCCGTCGGCACTCCGGTGATGCGATCACCGCGCTGCATGGCGTCGGTGAGCATCTTGAAGCTCTTCTTCATGACGCTGATGAGCTTCTCGACGCTTGAGGACTCAGGCGTTCGTGCGAGCTGGTAGATGCTCTGCTCGGCTTCGTCGATGAACTTCTGCGGCTCGCCGTAGTCGAGATATCCTTGGGCGGCGACGCGCTGGCACGTCGCGATGAGCTGGCGCACGCGTGACTTCTCCGAGATCGTGCGCGCGTACGCGACGATGTTGCTGACGGCGGGCGCGGCGTCGAGGATCTCTGCGAGGTAGCTCATGCCGCCGATCTGCGCGATGCGGTCGCGTGACTTCAGCCAGCTGCCGACCTGCACCATGTCCACGGGCTGCCCCACGCGGTGCAGCTCCATGCATGCCTCGAAGATGCGGCGATGCGCCTCCGAGTAGAAGTGTTCGGGCTTGAGGAACTCGAGAACGCGATCGAGCGAAGTGCTGTCGAGCATGACCGCGCTGAGCACCGCGGCCTCCGCATCTAGATCGTGCGGGGGGACGCGACCCTCGACGACGGGCGGCTCCACAGGCTGCGCACGCTTAGTCCAGACTCTTTCCACAAGGCCTCCAAATGCCGACGCCCCCGCTGCGAACAGCGAGGGCGTTGGGTAGTACGTCTCTTCGTTGCAGCGAGGGTTACTTCTTGACGACCTCGACCTTGATCGTCGCGGTGACGTCCGTCAAGAGCTTCACAGGGATCTCGTAAGTTCCGAGGGCCTTGATGGGCTCGGCGAGGACCATCTTCTTGCGGTCGATGTCGAACCCTTGCGCGACGACTGCTGCGTGGATGTCCTTCAACGTGACCGCGCCAAAGAGGCGATCCTCTTCACCGACTGGGCGGGCGAGCTTCACGGTGACGCCGTTCAGCTTGCCCGCGAGCTCACGGGACGCCGCCTTGACCTTGTCGGCCTTGGCGAGGGCGACCGCCTTCTCGTGGTTGATTCGATTGATGTGCGCGGCCGTCGCCGGAACGGCGAGCGAGCGCGGCAACAAAAAGTTGCGAGCAAATCCCGGGCGAACCTTCACCAAATCGCCAGACTTGCCGACCTTGTCGACGTCGCTCTGCAAAATCACCTGAATCGTGGCGGGCATGACAAATCTCCTAAAAACAAACTCCGAAGTCTAAACTGCTCCTGGTAGGGACGTGGCGATCTTCGTCGAGACCGAGCGAACCCTAGAAGGGATGAGGAGCCGTACTCCGCGTACGGCGACGA
>JANYHY010000629.1 GCA_025362165.1 Myxococcales bacterium
TCTGGTCCGAGATCCTCACAGGGATGCTGAGCCCATGAGCGCCGCGAGCGATCGTGAGAGCAGCGCGGAGTCGATACGCGCGGGCACCCGCTTGCTTCTCGTCTCGAATGACGCGATACGTGCGCGCCGCCGCCCAGTCGCCATCGTCGGCGTGTGGCTCTTCGAGGCAGCCTTGTCGCTCGTCATCTCGTGGCCGATCACACGCGCGGTCGCCTCTTCGTTCGCTGATCGACCCGATGGAGACGCGCCGCTCTTCGCCGACGGAGGCGACGCCCTCGTGACCTGGCTCTCGACTCAGACGGCCGCGCTCGCCTCGATCGCCGCCGTGTTCTCGATGACCGTGTTCGCGGGCGTCATTCTCGGCACCGTGCCGCTCATCATGGTGCTCGCTTCCCTAACGTACACGACTCAAGACCTGAGAGCGCCGAGGCCACCTCACCTCGCGCCGTTCGTGGCCCGCGGGTTCTGGCCTATGCTCGGCGTGCTCGGCGCTTCATCGCTCGCGCAGGCGCTCTTCGGCGGACTTGGGATCGCCCTCTCCTCTTGGGTGTCTGACCATTTCAGCGAGCGCCTCGGCGAAGCGCGCGCCGGACAACTCTGGATCGCGCTCGTCGTGACCTTCGCGTTGGGTGTCGCCGTCATCGGCGTCGTCGGGGATCTCGCGCGTGCGTCGATCGTGCGATTTCGCGCCGGCTTCTACACTTCCATGCGCTCGGGGTTGAAGGCGTTCAACAAGCATAAGCTCGTCTTGTTTTGGTCTTGGGCGTGGCGAGCGATCGTCGGCGTCATGTTGCTCGGCGGCTCCGCACTGGCGAGCGCGCGACTCGGCGGCCGCCCTGGCGTCGCGCTCCTTGCCCTCGCGATCCTTCACCAGCTCGTGGTGCTAGTCCGCGTCGCGATCCGGACGTCGTGGCTTGCGCGGGCGCTGCGTGCGGTCGACGTCGACGGTTGATGCGTCAACTGTTTGGTCTGCGCTCGGCGTAGATCACGTCGCGCCACTTCACCAGGTCTTCGAACTCCTTGCCGAGCGTCTCGTTCGTCCACGCGCGGCGCGTCGCGGGTCCAAGGCGAATGACGTCGTTGGGCACAGGTGTCACGAACTGCATCGTCGTCGCGACCATGACGTCCGCGAAGGTGAATGTATCATGCACGTATTTGCGACCGGAGATCCGCTGTCGCAGCGCGAGCAAGCCATCTCGGCACATCGCGAGCGCGCCGTCCTGCTTCGAGTCGTATTTGCCGCCGACATAGCGGGCGCCGAACGCAGCCGTTTGTGCCGCGAACGGGAGCGAACGGAGCGCACGCGGCAGGCCCTCGAGCGACGCGTCGCGATCGGTCGCGATGGCGTGGACGACGAGGCCGCGCGCTGCGTTCATCAGAGGCTCCAGATCGAGGTCGAGCTGAGCGATCGCGCGTTCGTGCTCGGCGGGGATGAGCTCGCTTGCCGAGCCCGCCTGCTGCGCGTACTGGGCGATTGCGAGCGAGCCCATCGTGGGTCGGCCATCGACCATCAACAGCGGCACCGATGCGCGGTTGCTCTTCGCGCGCCAGCGGAGCATCGGCTCCCCCACCATCGGCAGGTGCTGCTTCTCGACGAACTCGACGCGATGATGGCGTAGCGCCCAACGAGCGCGCTCGGACCAAGGTGAGTATGAGATGGTCCAGAGCGTGCGCGCCGTCATCTGGCGAGCGACTTCATGATTTGCTCGTAACGACGCGCGGGGCCGTCCCAGCCGCGATCCAAGCGCATCACGCGCTTGACGAGCTTGGGCCACTCGGGGCGCATGACCGCCGTGACCGCGCGTTCGAGCGCGCCGAGGAGCTCGTGCGCAGACTCGCCTTCGAAGGTGAACCCAGTCCCTGTCTCGAGCTTGCTGTCGCAATCCACGACGCTGTCCTTGAGCCCGCCGACGGAGTGGACGACGGGGGGCGCGCCATATCGCTGCGCGTAGAGCTGCACCAGCCCGCACGGCTCGTGTCTACTCGGGACCACGACGACGTCCGCGGCCGCGAACATGCGATGCACCACCGCCTCGGGGGCGGCACGAACGAACACCGCACGACCGTGCGATTTCTCGACAGCGTCGGTGAGCAGCTTGATCATCTTCTCGTCTCCGTCGCCCGCGATCGCCAATTGAGCGGTCGTCGCGCGGAGGAAGCGCGGCAGCACCTCGGCGAGCAAGTCGATCCCCTTTTGGTGCACGAGACGGCCCACGGACACGACCAGAGGTTCATGAGGCTCGAGCGGCAGCCCGATCTCGCGCTGCAGCGCGCCCTTGCATCGCAGCTTGTTGGACGCGTCTTCCGCGTCGTAGCGGGCGGGCAGCGCCGGATCGATCGACGGGTTCCACACGGAGTAATCGACGCCGTTGAGGATCCCGTGCAGGACGTCTTTGCGTTGTCGCAGCACGCCGCCCAAACCGTGGCCGCCTTCGTCCGTCTGGATCTCGCGCGCGTAGGTCGGGCTCACGGTCGTGATCGCGTCCGCCGAGAGGATGCCTTGCTTGAGGACGTTGCACTTGCCGAAGAACTCGATCCCCTCTGTGGTGAACGCGTCCCATCCGAGACCGAGCGTGGGCAGGCTCTCCTTGCTGAACACGCCTTGGTGCGCGGCGTTGTGGATCGTCAGGAGCGTCTTGGTTTTGTCGAGCCGCAGATCGCGCGCGAACTTGGGAACGAGCGCAGCGGGCCAGTCGTTGGCGTGGATCACCGCGTAAGGCGCGCCGCCCTCGTCCGCCACGCGCGCGAGTTCGGCAACCGCCCGAGAGAAGGCCGCGAAGCGAAGCGCGTTGTCCGGATAGTCCTCGCCGCGATCGCCGTAGATGCCGTCGCGATCATAGAGGCCGGGTACGTCGATGAGCACGAGCTCCACTTGCGACGCGAGCTTGCCATCGTAGAGCGTCGCCTCAAGCGCGCGCTCGCCGAGCATGAAAGACAGCGGTGAGAGGCGACGCGCGAAGAGCAGCCCGCTCGACTCGAACGCCGCGTAGCGCGGGATCGCGATGACGACTCGATGTCCGAGCGCGCGAAGCGCTTTGGGGAGCGCCGCGGCGACGTCCGCGAGACCGCCGACCTTGACGAACGGAGCGAGCTCTGTCGTGGCGAAGAGGATATCCATGTGGAGCAGCCTCTTAGCACCAAACCGATCAAAACCGCGTAAGGTGGAGCCTTGACTCGCCTCCGCGGTCGCAAGGGCTCGTTTACGCGCCCGCCCGACGTCGAGGAGGGCTCGGTGCTCACTGTGTTCCGCGTGCCTCCCGAGGTCGCCGGCATGCGCGTCGACGTGTTCTTGCAGAGCCAGCTCAAACGCACGAGTCGATCGCGAGCGGTCGTCATCTTGCGCGCGAGCGCCTACGCGGAAGATGGCCGGCGGCTACGACCAGGGAGCCGCGTGCGCGCCGAGCAGAAGGTGCTCTTGTGGCGCGCGCCTTGGGATGAGAACCCAGTGCCGACCGATGTCCCCGTGCTCTTCGAAGACGACCACATCCTCGCTGTGAACAAGCCAGCGAACCTGCCCGTTCACCCCAGCGCCCGCTACCACAACAACACGTTGATCAAGGTGCTCGAGCGCGAGCGGCCCGACGCGCCCTTCCTCTCGCTCGGTCACCGGCTCGATCGCGAGACGAGCGGCGTGTTGCTCGTGTCCAAGACCGTGGAGTGCGACCGCGCGCTCAAGCGCATGTTCGAGGGTCGCGTCGACATCGAGAAGACCTACCACGCCATCACTCACGGCGTTCCCGACGACGGATCAGGCCGCTTGGATTTTCGCTTCGAGAGAAATCTCGAGCTCGATCCGAATCACAGCACCCGAGTGAAGATGATGCTGTCGGACCGTCCGACGTCGGTCTACGCGTCGACCGTCGTGCACGTCGAGGCTACGGCGACAGGAGCAGACGGAGCGAGGTACGCGCGCGTGCGTTGCGATCTGGAGACTGGGCGGCAACATCAGATACGCCTCCACCTCGCCGCGCTCGGCGCGCACGTCGTCGGAGACAAGCTCTACGGCAAGGACGAGACGTACTTCACGCGAGGCGCAGACGGAGAGTTACTCGATCACGACTTCGCGCACCTCGAGCTGGCGAGGCATGCGCTCCACGCATCGCGCATCGCGCTAGCGCACCCGATCCACGTGGACGCACGCCTCGACATCCCCGCGCCGTTGCCCGCGGACATGGTCGAGTTTTGGGCTAGTTTGACGCCAGATTTGCTGTCAGACGCGCCGCGCGATCACGTCACGCCTGCGGAGAAGCAGGGCAAGAAGCGGCAACGCACCAACCCACGCGAATGAGCTCGTCGAGGTCCGTGAGGTCTCGCACGAGCATCCCGCGCTGTCGCCGCTCTGCGAGGTCCCTGGGCCTCCACCGTCCGCGCCGCCGTCAGGTTGATCGCTCGGCTCGCTCACGATCACGTCCTGCGAGAGCGTGATGGTCGCGGCCGTCCAACCTTGCACCTCCGGCTTCGGCTTCTGGTTGGGGTTCTTCCAGCCCGTGCGCGTCACGGGGGCGTCCGTGGCGACCGCGACCGCGAACAGATCGAGCGCGTCTCCAACGTTCTCCGTCGGAGTGTAAGAGAGCGTGTCGCCAGTTCCGTTGGCGATCCGCTTTCCTCCTTTGAAGAGATCGATGGTGGCTATGCCATTCGCGTGCGTCGCGTGCACGACGATCGGCGTGTTGTGCGGGTGCGCGGTCGGCGAACCGTCGAACGTCACCGTCGGGCGCGTCGCGTAGGGCGTCGTGAGCGGGTCGCCGAGGTAGATGTTCTGCCAGTAAAGGAAGCGCTGGTTGAGGAAGTAGCTCTCTCCCATCGAGTAGCCGAACGTGTAGAGCAGCATGGTGCCTGCGTTCGGGAACACGTTGTTCAAAGGCTCGTTTACCGTGCCGTGCGCGCCCGTCGCTCCCGCGCGAATGAACCGCGCGCAAGACGTCTGGGCCTCGGAGAGCGGGCAAGTCTTGCCGTCCATGGAGCACTGGAAGTTGCTGACGGCGGCTCCGTACGAGGTGAGGTTGTCCGTGATCGCTCCGGGCGCGAACGTGTTGCCCGCGATCGCGTTCTTCACGGTATCTGCAGAGCCGGTGAAGTACCCGGCGAGCATGTGCCCCGAGAGCGTTCCATTGAAAGGAGTGATCCACTTGCCGTTGAACCCAGCCTGCGTGAGCAGCCGCGTGGTGAGCTCGCACTCGGGATCACGCGCGGCGCGAGCAGCGTCTTCGCCCTGCATGCACATGAGCTCGGCTTTTGGGAACGTCCCCTCGCTCGAGGTCGCGCGATCGATCAGGTCGTCCGCGTCCTTGTAGTCGAAGCCGTCCAGCGCCGAGACGATGACGATGTTGCTCTTGGACCAATCCACGGACTTGTCGGAGAAGTTGAGCATGTTGTTGGTGAGGTCGTAGATGCCGCCGAGCTTGGCGTTCGAAGCGTGGAACGACGGCGGGGCTTGCCCGCGCGCGATCGCCGCGGCGTCTCCGTACCAAATCTGGCTCGTGTTGCTGATCGTGTAGTCGGCCGAGTAGTTGAGGAGCGTCGTGACGTGGAAGGGATTCGCGATCGACGCGTAGCTCGGGCCGAGCTCCCCGGAGCCCGCGATCTCCGTGTTGTCCGAGATCTTGAACGCGTGGCGAACCTGCACGAGCGCCTGCAGGCTCGCGGCGTATGCGGGCAGTGTCACCGAGTACGGCAGCCCACGCACGATCACGACGTAGTCGATGAGCTCCGGCTGCGGCAGCGCGGCGACGCACGCGTCGAGCGGAGCTTGCACCTTCGACTTGAACGTTGACACATCAATCGTCGTGTCCGTCGCTTTGATGCCCGTCGTCGCGCAGAGGTGACCCTTGGGCAGCGTTCGCGCTTTCTCGTAGTGCTTGGCGACAGCCGTCGCCTCCGGAATGTCCGAGTTGTAGAGCACGACGACGTTCATCGGCCCGCCGCCAGCGTGAGCCGCGGAAGAGAGCGCGAGGACGAGGAGCGAAGAAAGACCTGTTACAAGAGGGCGCATACCCTCAGTCTATCGTCAGATCCCCTTGGGGACGCGATCGAGATCGACTTGGTCCAGCGCGGCGCGAATGAGCGCGCTTCGATTGGCCTTGGTGAGCCCCCGCGATTTGAGGGCGTCGACGAGAGCGTCGAGGCGCTCGAGGTCCTTCGTGTACATGGAGATGCAGATCACCTTGTAGTGAGAAGGTTTGTCCGCGAGCTGCTTGCGCGAGTCTGGGGCCGCGGGCGCTGAATAGAACGCGCCGCTCAGCACGCCGTCGACGTCGTCCTTGTCCAGCACTCGCGCGGTCGCTCGGTCTCGATTACCCATCGTGTCCTCCAATCATCCGTTCGCCACGAGGGGGATCGGGCTCTCTTTGTGGTCTGCCATCAGTCTCGTCGCGACGCGCGCGTAGTCCTCGGACGCCGTCGAATCGGGGGCGTGCTCGAAGATCGTCTTGCCTTGCGCGGGCGCCTCTTTGATCTTCGTCGCCATTCGGATCGGCTCGTAGCAGCGGTCTCCGAAGTGATCCTTGAGCGTCTCGAGCGCGTCGCGACAGATGCGGGCGCGCGCGTCGTAGAACGTCGGCAGCACGCCTGTGATCTGCACCGGGTGCCGGAGCAACGAGTTGACGTTCTTGACGGTCTTGATGACCTGGCGCACGCCGACGAGCGAGAGGTAGTCGCACGCGACCGGCACGATGATGCCATCGCTCGCGACGAGAGCGTTCTGGTTCATCAGCGACAAAGACGGCGAACAGTCGAGCACCACGACGTCGTAGTCCCCCTCGACGCGCATGAGCCGATCACGCAGCACGCGATCACGGTTCTGTCGACCCGCGAGGTAGAGTTCGGCGGCCGCGAGAGTTTCGTTTGAAGCGATGAGATCCAGGTTTGGGCGCACGTTGATCGTCGCGTCTTTCGGAGACAGACCCATCACCAGCACGTGATAGAGCGAGCGCTCCGCCTTCACGTTGAGCGAGACCGCGACGTTTCCCTGCGAGTCCGTGTCCACGAGCAAGACGCGCAAACCCTTGGTGGCTAGGGCCGCCGCGAGCTGCACGCTCGTCGTCGTCTTGCCAGTGCCGCCTTTGTGGTTGAAGATCGCGAGCCGTCGAGGTGCGCGCTTGGAGACACCCGCGCTGACCGCGGTGACAGTCGCCATTGGGGATGGCTTGGTCTCGGGCGACTTCGCTTCAGAAGAAACCGTGGGGCGAAGCACGAGCGGGATTGGGTACTCGTCGGGCTCGACGTTGCTCAGCTGACCAAGCCGCGCGCCGTTGGCTTCGGCCAGCACTTG
>JANYHY010000748.1 GCA_025362165.1 Myxococcales bacterium
CATGTACTCGTCCATCGAGGTCGATCAAGCCGGGCTCGAGCGCGTGCGGCGCGCGACCAAGGACGGCTCGCTCGTGCTGCTCCCCAGCCACAAATCACATGTAGATTACATCATCTTGTCGCAAGTGCTCTACCGCGCGCACATGCAGATGCCGCTCATCGCAGCCGGAGACAACCTCAACTTCTTCCCCATCGGTCCGCTCTTGCGTGCGTGCGGTGCGTTCTTCATTCGCCGCAGTTTCAAGGGAGATCGTCTCTATGGCGCGGTCGTCGACGCCTACATGCGCAGGCTCTTGAAGGATGGGTGGACGCTCGAGTTCTTCTTGGAAGGAGGACGATCCCGCACCGGCAAGTTGCTACCTCCGAAGGTCGGCCTCTTGTCGATCATCGTGGACGCCGCGCTTGGCATGGGCAAACCTGTGCAGTTCGTTCCGGTGTCGATCGGGTACGAGCGCCTCGTCGAAGAAGACTCGTACGTGAGCGAGCTCTCCGGCGGCGAGAAGCAGAAAGAGGACGTGCAGAGTTTGGTTGGCGCTGCGGAGGTGCTCGTCAAACGCTACGGCAGGCTCTCTGTTCAGTTTGGCGACGTGCTCACGCTCGAGGGCGTCTTGCGTGAGCTCGATCCGACGGCGACGGGAGCGGCGCTCGGCAAGCTCACGCCTGCGCGTCGGCGCGCCGTCGTCACCCGCCTCGCCTACCGCGTGATGAACGAGATCAACCGTGTGACCGCCGTCACCGCGGGGTCCGTCGTCGCGTGCGCGCTGCTCACACACGGAAAGCGCGGCGTCACTCACGACGAGCTCATCGAACTTTGTCTCCGCATCGGGCGAACTCTCCACGCGTTCGGCGCGCGCTTCTCACCTTCGCTCGCCCACCCGATGGAGCCCGGTCGCGTTCGGCTCGAGGCCATCCACGAGGCGCTGGAGCTCTATTTGAAGGCTGGAAACGCGGTCGCGAAGCTGCCCGGGATGGCAAGGAGCGGCTCCATCAAGACGCCGCGTAGCGACGCCATCTACGTCGTGCCCGACGACGCGCGCATGTCGCTCGATCTCGCCAAGAACATCGTCGTGCACTTCTTCGTCTCGCGCGCGATGGTGGCGACAGCCCTGCTCGCGAGCGAAGTCTCCTCGAGCTCGAGCGCCTCGGTCGGGGTGTCCACGCTCAAAGAGCGCGTCCTCGTGTTGTCGCGGCTCTTCAAGTACGAGTTCCAGTTCCGCGCAGACGCGACGTTCGATCTCATCTTCGAAGACACGCTCCGGGCGATGGTGGGCGACGGTGAGATCGCGCGCGAAGGCGACGTGATCGTCGGCGCGGGCGAGACTGGCAGGGCGCAGCTCTTCCTCTACGCGCAGATGGTCCGCTCGTTCCTCGAGGGGTATCGCATCAGCGCGCGCAGCTTGAGCCTGTTGGTCAAAGGGCCGATGACGATCAAAGATTTCACCAAAAAGGCGACCGGCGTCGGCGAGCGCATGTTCCTCGCCGGAGAGATCGAGCGCCGCGAGTCCGTGAGCCGGCCCGTGATCGAAAACGCGATCTCCTCATTCGTTGACTTGTCATACGTTAATCGAACGGAGGGCAAAATTAGCCTCCCCGAGAGCTACGCCTCTGCGGAGGCGGTGGGCACCATCGAGTCGCGCATCGCCGCGTTCTGCAAGCAGGCCTGATGCCGCCGCGGTCGCTCACTGACGGCGAGACCCTCATCATCGCTGGCTACGTGCTGCTATCGATGCTCTTCGCATCTCTCACCGCGTTCGCCATCGTCGTCCGTGACGAGCGCAGACTCCCGCCGCGCCTGCTCGAGCGCGCGTGGCCGCCTGTGACGCGCGACATGGTGCTCGGCTTCGGCGCGCTGATGGGCGGAGTGTTGCCTGTCGCGTTCGGAGTGTTCCTACATTTTCTTCGGACGCGGCGGAGCTGGAAGGGACTCGGTCTCGGCCTGCTCGGCTTCGTGATCGTGCTCGTGCCAGTGTTCGCGCTGGGGTTCGTCATCGACATGATCGTGCCTGACCTTCCCGACATCGACTGAGGTACAGTCCCGCGAGTGACCGCCGCGCCGTCTCCTTCCCGCTTCGCGACGCTCGCCGAGGGCGTAGGCACGAGCGTGTTCGGCATCGCCGAGACCGTAGGCGGCATGGGCCTGTTGCTCGGTCGCATCCTCGCGCGGTTGTTTCCGCCTCGCCTCGACTACCCCGAGCTGCGACGAAACCTTTATAAAATGAGCGTGAAATCGGTGCCGATCGTGATCATCACGGCGCTGTTCACCGGCGCCATCATGGTCATCCAAGCCGCGCCCATCGTGAAGCGCCTCGGCGCAGAGGGCCTCGTGGGTTGGGCTGCGGGCTTCGGCACCCTGCGCGAAATCGCTCCGCTGCTCACCGCGCTCATGATCTCCGGTCGGGTCGGCGCGAACAACACGGCGGAGCTCGGCACCATGGTGGTCACCGAGCAGATCGACGCGTTGCGGGCGCTCGCGATCGATCCCATCGCGTTCTTGATCCTCCCGCGCTTCATCGGCATCACGGTCACGCTCTTCATGATGACGCTCTACGCGGACGCGCTCGCGCTGCTCGGCGCTGCGTACTCGTCGAAGGCGCTCATCGGCGTCGAGCCGACCGCGTTCCTCCACGGCTTGACCGGCGGCCTGCTCGGGTTCGCTGACGTCGCGAATGGACTCGTCAAGAGCGTGGTGTTCGGTCTCGTGATCGCGCTCGCGAGCTGCCACTTCGGCCTCACGACCACGGGCGGCGCGCCAGGCGTCGGAAAGAGCGTCAACGCCACGGTCGTCGCGTCCGCCGCAGGCATCTTCGTCCTGGACTACTTCGTCTCGTTCCTCTTGGGCTGATCATGAGCGTCCAGTCCCGCCAAGCCACCGTTGCACACAGAGGCTTCGTCTTCGATCTCGGATCCGCCGCGATCGATCTCGCCCGCTCCGGGTGGGAACTCTACTCGGTCTTCGCGCGCACGCTCTACTTCGTCGCGCGCGGTAAACGCGAGAAGGGCGCCGTACTTCGACAGATGTACGAGATCGGAAACAAGAGCGCCTTCTTCCTGACGATCACCATGGGCTTCATCGGGATGATCCTCGTGTATCAATCAGGCCTTCAAACCAAGCGTATTCTGCCTGATTTTACGCTCCTCGGCGCGACCTACCTCGAGCTGCTCGTGCGCGATCTCGCGGCATCGATCGGCGCGCTCATGCTCGCCACGCGCGTCGGCGCTGGCATCGCAGCAGAGATCGGTTCGATGGTCGTCACCGAGCAAGTGGACGCGCTCCGCATGTGCGCGGCAGACCCGATCGATTTTCTCATCAAGCCGCGCTTCATCGCGAGCGTCATCATGACCACGGTGCTCATCATCTGGGCAGCCGCCGTCGCGTACGTCGCGGGCGGCGCGACTGCATACTTCGCCTTCGACGTCCCGTGGCGCACCTTCCTCAACATTCAGCTCGTCGATCACGGCGACTTGATCACCGGGCTCACCAAGTGCGTCGCGTACGGCGCGGCGATCCCGATCGTGAGCGGCTACTGCGGGCTCTCCACGTTCGGCGGCAGCGAGGGCGTCGGCTGGGCGACCACGCGCGCGGTCGTCAACTCCTCGCTCGCGATCATCGTGCTCAACTTCTTCATCTCGGCCGCTGCGTTCGTCGTGTTCCCGAAGTGACTGATGATCTCGTTCAAGCACATCAAGAAGGCGTTCGGCCCCAAGCCCGTGCTCGACGACGTCTCCTTCGACGTCAAGCGCGGTGAGGTGTTCTTCATCATCGGCGCCTCGGGAGTAGGCAAGAGCGTGCTCATCAAGCACCTCATCGGCCTCTTGCGTCCAGACGGCGGCGAGATCTGGTTGGACGGCGAGGAGATCTCCCGCAAGGACGAGCTCGGCATGATGCCGGTGCGGAAGAAGTGCGCGATGGTCTTCCAGCACTCGACCCTCTTTGACTCGATGACGTGCGCTGAGAACGTCGCGCTACCCCTGCGCAAGCACCGCGGCATGAAGACAAGAGACGCGCTGATAGAGGCGAAAAACAGGCTTGAAGTAGTTCACATGCAGGATTTCGCGGATCGCTTTCCTTCGGAGCTCGGGGACGGCATGCGCAAGCGCGTCGCGATCGCACGCGCGCTCACGCTCGACCCCACGTACGTGCTGTTCGACGAGCCCACCACTTCTCTCGATCCCGTGAGCGCACGTCGAGTCGACAAATTGATCCGCGAGCTCTCGGACAAGCTCGGCGTCACGAGCATCGTCGTCAGCCACGACCTCGCCTCGATCTTCTCGATCGCAGACCGCATCGTGATGTTGTACCGCGGCAAAGTGAAGCTGATGGGCACGCCGGAGGAGTTCAAGGCTGTCGACGATCCCATCGTGCAACAGTTCATTCACGGTCGCGCGCAAGGTCCGATCGAGTAATGTAGGGCGCGAAATGGCCAGCGCGGAACGTTCGATCGAGGTCAAGGTCGGCATGCTCATTTTGGTGTCGCTCGCGATCCTCGCGGGCTTCATCCTCGTCATGGGCGGCATCAACTTCGAGAAGAAGTTCACCGTCTACGTCGACTTCGACAACCCGGGCGGCTTGCAGACTGGCGCGCCTGTTCGCATCGCGGGAGTGAAGGTCGGCAGCGTCGACGAGATGCAGTTTCGCGGCGGTGAGATCGACGCGCAGGGTCGGCGCAGCATGGTCCGCTGCAAGCTCTCGGTCCAAGAGAAGGTGCACTCGTCGATCCGCGAGGACGCAGACTTCTACGTCACGACACAAGGCGTGCTCGGCGAGCAGTTTCTCGCGATCGATCCGGGGACGCCCACCAAGCCCATCCTCGATCCTGAGAAGACGATCCCCCATGGAATAGGCCCTCCGCGCATCGATCTCTTCTTGGCGAAGGCATACGAGCTGCTCGACATGACCGTGACCGGGCTGCGCAACAACCAAGATCTCGTCAAGGAGATCATCGTCAACACGGCGGGCCTCCTCACCGGGCTCAACGGCAGCGTGCAAGACAACCGCGACCGCATCAACCGCATCATGCAGAACCTCGAGGCGCTCACGGTCGAGGCGAACACTCTTACGCGAGACGCGCGCGGCAAGTACGTCGACAACCCTCAGATCGATCGGACGCTCGCCAACCTCGACAAGATCACCGGCGATCTCCAGAAGGACACCGGGCCGCTCTTGAAGGACGCGAAGGAGGCGATGGCCAACCTGAACCGCGCCTCGGCGACCGTCGGCGATCCGGAGGGTCAAGCGAAGCTGAAGAAGACCATCGATGACGTCTCGGACCTCGCACACCGCGCGGACCTCATCGCCGCGGACACGCAAGAGATCGTCGGCCACATCAAGAAGGGCGACGGCACGGTCGGCGCGCTCGTGATGGACGAGGAGCTCTACGACGATCTGCAAGAGATGGCGCGAGACCTCAAACACAATCCGTGGAAGTTCTTCTGGAAGAACTGATCGGCGGACATCAACGCTAGTCCCCCGCAGGCGACGTCGTGACCTTCGGCGACCGCACGGAGAGTGTGATCCATTCAAACGAAATTTGCGCGCCCCTTACCGACCTTGACTGTCCTGCCAAGGATGAACGCGTCGTTCCTGGACGCATGACCAAACGGCGCCCCGCACACGACGGGCACGCCTGCGTCCCGAGCGAAGCCTGCGAGCACGTCCTGTACGGTGACGCCGTCGGGCCCAGGCTCACACTCGGAGAACGATCCAAAAACCACCGCGGATACGGCTGAAAGATAGCCCCCCAAGCGCAACGCGGTGAGCATGCGATCGATGCGATACGGTCGCTCGGTGACGTCCTCCAAGAATAGAACCGCGCCCGGCGGGAGAACGAGTCTACCGGCGGCTGCCATGGACTCCACGAGCGCGAGGTTTCCGCCTATCGCTGGCCCCTCTCCCGTGCCCTCTCGGAGCGTCTCGAGATTGTTCCACTCAAGAGATTCTTCCGGGCGCTCGAGCGCGGACAAGAAGCAGTGCCGTGTCCATGGGTCGACACGCGCGAGGCCCGTCACGTTCGGCGCGTGAACACTCCGTACACCGACCTTGGCGACCTCGCAGTGGAGCGCGGTGATGTCGCTGAAGCCCACGAGCCACTTCGGTGCTCGCACCATCGGCGACCAGTCCACGTCGAGGATGCGCGTCGCCCCATAGCCGCCGCGCGCAGCGATGATCGCTTTGACGTCATCGCGCGCGATCGCAGCGGTGAGCTCAGCGCGCCTGCGCTCGTCGTCCCCGGCGAGGTAGCCGTGACGCGAGGACATCTTGTCGCTCGCGACGATCGTGTAACGCGCCTGCAACCAGGCCATCCCAACGAGCAGCTCTTGCCTCGGAAAGGGGCTAGATGGAGCCACGACGGCGATCGTGTCGCCGGGTCTGAGCGGCGGAGGCGTGGCGTAATCTACCGGCAAGACGACAACGGTGATACCACGCTCTTTCGTGGCTAACTCGCTCGCACGCTTGTCTGGGAGCTCGAAGTGGATCAAGCAGCTCGGCGGCTTCGCGGAGCGCGCGCTCTCTCGCTCCATGACCTCGATGCTCGGCGAAGATTTCGACGCGCGACTAGCCCGAGTGCCTCTCTCGCTCGGCCAGTCGGGAGTGGACCCGTTCGGTCTTGATCCAGAGTGGACGAAGCACGCGATCGCGTGCACCGCGTTCCTCTATCGGAAGTATTTTCGCTGCGAGGCCTACGGGACGGCGAACGTGCCGCGGGGCCGCGTGCTGCTCATCGCGAACCACTCTGGACAGATCCCCGTGGACGCCGCGATGATCGGCGCCGCGATGTTCATGGACGTGGAGCCGCCGCGCTTCGTCCGCGCGATGGTCGAGAAGTGGGCGCACACGCTGCCGTTCGTCTCCATGCTCTTCGCGCGCGTCGGCCAAGTGGTCGGCGTACCGGAGAACGCGAAGCGCTTGCTCGATCGCGATGAGGCGCTGCTCGTCTTTCCCGAGGGCTCGCGTGGGATCAGCAAGACCTATCAGGAGCGCTACCGGCTCGTCGATTTCGGTCTCGGCTTCATGCGGCTCGCGATCCAGACCAACACTCCGATCATTCCGGTCGCGGTGATCGGCGGCGAGGAGCAGTACATCTCGGTCGCGCAGCTGGACTCAGTGGCGAAGCTGCTACGAATACCGGCGTTCCCGATCATGCCGCAGATCCTCTTGCCGGGCGGTCAGCTCCCGCTGCCGACGAAGTATCGACTCCATTTCGGCGAGCCCATGCGGTTCGACGGAGACTCGGACGATGACGACGCCGTGATCGAAGAGAAGGTGTGGCTCGTGAAGCAAACTCTCCAGGCGATGGTGAACCGCGGCTTGAAAGAGCGGCGCCACGTGTTCTGGTGACGACCGTGGTCGAGCGCGGGAACGGCAAGGTCGTAATCACGGGCGCGTGCGGGCGACTCGGAAAGCGCCTCGTACGTGAGCTCCACAGAGTGCGCCCGGTCGTCGGCGTCGATCGCCGTCCGTTCCCCGATCGTCCGAAAGACGTCGTGCACACCCAAGTCGATCTGCGCCGCAAGAAGCTCAAGGACGTGTTCCGTGCAGGAGACGTCGAAGCTGTGGTCCACCTGGGCGTGATGCACGACCCACGCGCGTCTGCGGCCGATCACCACTCGTGGAACGTGGAGGGATTCGGCAAGCTGCTGGAATACGTCGCGCAGTTCGACGTGCCGAAGCTTGTCGTGCTCTCGAGCGCGAACGTGTACGGCCCGCAGCC
>JANYHY010000786.1 GCA_025362165.1 Myxococcales bacterium
CGACCACCGCGCCGATCGCCACGAAGATCGTGAACACCGGAGTCAACAAGAGCGTGCGCGCGGTGCCGAGGCCGAGCAACACGCGCGACGACGCGCCGAGCACGAAGACGAGCGTGATGAGGCTCGTGATCCCGTAATACCGGCCAAAAAACGCCGTGCACGCCGAGTCGGAGTCGTATCGCTCGTGCGCCGCGCTCATGAGCAGGTAGTCCATGAGCTGCTCGGTGAGCAGCGCGACGATGGAGAGCGCGGTCATCACGCGTAGCAAGGGCAGCGCTCTGATGAACTCGAAGGCCTTGCCCCACTCGCGAAAAATTTCGACGCGTCTCGTCTGCGGCGCGACGTCAGGCAGGTCTCGATTGCGGATCGACTGCACGACGAAGGTCGCGATGCACAGCGTGAGGCCGCCCAGCGCGAGGAGGTTCACCGTGCCGAGCGCGCGAGCGAGCGTCGGGACCAGGAGCCCGCCACCTGCCCACGCGATCGTCGCGCCTGCGCCCGCCGCAGGGAGCAGGCGCTTCGCCGACCGTGCGTGGGTCGCCTGCGAGACCGTGGCCCAAGCTTGGATCAGCAACACTCCGCTCGAGGCCTCGATCACGACGTAGGTGATGAACGGCACGGCGGGAAGGCTCGTCATCGAGAGCCCGCGCAGAGCGAACATCGCTGCGGCGCATGCGGCGTGGGCCCAAGAGGCGAGGCGCGCGGTGCCTAGACGACGTGCGAGCGGCACGAGAGACAGCGAGGCGACAGTGAGCGTCGCCGCCGACGCGATGAACGCGTACGGGATCATCGTCCGCGGGTACGCCATCAAGAAGATGCTGTTCTGAGCCGACTTCAGCATCACGAGCGACACAGACACCGTGAAGATGAGCGAGACGAGGCGCGCCGCTTTCGCTCCCTCTCCCTCACCGAGCCCGAGGGCTCGCTCGAGGCGCTCCTCCGCGAAACTCGCCATGCTGCTGCGCTAACCTACTCTGACTAGTACCGCGACATAGTGGAATGGACCGATCGACATCATGAGTACTAGGAAAATCGGCGGGAGCCGATTTCGGGGGCAAAAGGGGCGGCGCCCCCGTAACCGTGTAGTGCCTCGGCGCAGTGAAGCTGCGGAATTCGACCCGTCGAATTCTCCGTGCCGAGGTACTAGGACGCTCAAGCGTCGTGCTTCTTGGCCTCTTCCCAATACGAGTCCAGCAGGTCGAGCGGGAGCGACTTCTCGTCGCCTGGATCGCCCCAACCGCCGTGCTCCTCCGCGACGCGCTTCTCGACGTGCGCGAAGCGACGCGTGAACTTGTCAATCGTTCGGCGGAGCGCCCCCTCGGCGTCAATGTCCACGTGACGCGACAAGTTGACGAGCGCGAAGAGGACATCGCCCAGCTCGTCCTCCATCGCGGCAGCGTCTTTTTGCTGGATCGCGCGATCGAGCTCGCCGAGCTCTTCAGCCACCTTCGCGCGCGAGCCCGCCACGTCCGGCCAGTCAAAGCCCACGCGCGCGACCTTCTCTCCGATGCGTTGCGCGCGCACCAGAGCTGGCATGCTCCGCGGTACGCCCCCGAGGATGCCCCTGCCCTTCTTCTCCTTGGCCTTGAGCTTCTCCCAGTTGCTGAGCACCTGCTCTGCGTTGTCTGCCTTGACGTCGCCGAAGACGTGAGGGTGTCGCGTCACGAGCTTGTTGACGATCGCCTCGACGACATCGTCGATCGCGAAGCTGCCCTCCGCGCGCGCGAGCTCCGCCTGAAAGACGATCTGCAGCAGCAGGTCTCCTAGTTCTTCTTTGATGCCGGCGCGATCCTTGGCGTCGATCGCGTCGATCACTTCACACGCTTCTTCCAGCACGTATTCTCGGAGCGACTCGAATGACTGCTCGCGATCCCAAGGGCAGCCGTCGGGCGCGAGCAAGCGGCGCATCACCCCGACGAGGCGCGCGAGCGTCGTGCCGTCTTGCGATGCGATCGGCGCGATCGGGCGCGGAGCTTGGTCGTTGAAGCGCGGTAGATCGCTCATCGCTTGCTGTCCCCACGTACGTCCTCAGGGACCTCGAGCTCGTAGAAACGTAGGCCGCCCTTGCGCGAGTAGTAGAGGCCGCACCCGACCTGACGGAAATGCTTGGCGAGCCGCGCGCGGTACCACGCGCCGGCACGCGGATGCACAGCGACGTCTGTCATGTCGAGGTCGCATACGTCGCGAAGATCTCGCGCCGTGATCGCCTCGAGGTACAAGAAGCCCCTCGCCATCGCGCCGATGTTCTCTATCGCGCTCGCTGCGGCATCGTCCGTCAAGTAGGGGAGCACTCCTTGGCAGACGACGAGGTCGTAGCGATCCTTGGAGCGCCACTTGGAGACGTCCCGTAGGTCGTGACCATAGCGCTCGCACGCGTAGCTGCTCACGTCTGTGGACGTGTAGCTCACCTCTGGTCGGTGCCGCTTGAACCAATCGCGCCAAAGACCCGCTCCCGCGCCAACGTCGAGGACGCTGTCGATCCGCCCGCCGAGCCATGCAATCATCGCGACGGTCCCGCGGGCGAGCCGCGCGATCTCGCGTCTTCCGTGCACGCGCGTGTCTTGTCGCTCGTAGAAGCGATCGAAGTAGGCTCTGTCGAAGGCTGCGGTGCGCATTCGCGGACTCACGTAGCGTGCGCGAGGCGTGGAGCCAAGAGCTGGACGTGCATGCTACAGTCAACGCATGACCACGGCGCCCCCGTCGCCGAATTTCAGACGCCTGATCGTCGCGGGCGCCTTCGTCGGCGCAGCCGTGATGGGCTACTTGCTGCGCGGCGTTCTCTTGCCGCTCTTCTTCGCGTTCTTGCTCGCGTACGTGCTCGATCCGATGGTCGATCGCCTGGAGGCGCTGAAGGTCCCGCGCTGGGCTGGAGCGCTGACTGTGATGTTGGGCATCGCTGGCGTGACGACGCTCGTGATGATCTACGCGATCCCGATGTTCGTCGACGAGGTCCGCGCGGCGGCGGCGGACTTGCCCAAGCAACTGACGGCGCTTCAAGCTCGCGCCGAGCCTTGGCTCCTCGCGAACTTCCACGTCAAGCTCCCGCACACGGTCAGCGAGCTCGCGACCGACATGGGCACGCAGGCGCCGAGCATGGTGTCCGCGGCTTCCACCGCGTTCTTCGGCACGCTGAGCTACGTGGGCGTCGTGCTATCGGCGATGATCGTCCCCGTCTTCGCGCTCTATCTGCTCATCGATTTTGATCGCATCGTGCGGCGCACGCGTCAGCTCATTCCGCGCCGCTGGACCGCGTCGGTCACGGACGTCGCCGCGCAGATCCATCGGGCGCTAGGCGGTTACGTGCGTGGTCAGCTCACCGCCTGCATCGTGCTCGCTGCGCTCTATGCGGTGGGCCTCAGGCTCGTGGACATTCGCCTCGCCGTTCCGATCGGCGTGCTGACGGGCATGCTCGCGTTCGTCCCGTACATCGGGTTTGGCGTGGGCTTGTCGCTCGCGCTCGCGATGGCCACGCTCGACTGGCATGGCGTGGGACCGATCGTCGGGGTCACCGCGGTGATGGGGTCCGTGCAGGTGCTCGACGGCATGGTCATCACGCCGCGCATCGTCGGTCGCAGTGTCGGCCTCGCACCACTCGAAGTGTTGATCACGATGATGGCCGCGGGCAGCCTCTTCGGGTTCCTTGGTGTGTTGCTCGCGGTGCCGATGGGCGCGGTCGTCAAGATCCTCATCCAGCGCGTGGTGAAGGTGTACCTCGCCTCCGATTTTTATTTGCAGCGCAACCTACAAGAGCCTGTCGTCGAAGCGCCAAAGCCCAAGAAAGCAGCCACGACAGAGGAGTCGCCGACCAAGGCGTCTCTCGTCGCGTCGTCAAAAGGAACTTGAGAATGAGCGAAGTCACGCAAGAGCTCGTGGGCCGCACACAGATCATCAGCATCAACCGACCCGAGGCTCGAAACGCGCTGACGCTCTCGGTGCTGGGCCTCATGCGAGACGCGTTCACCCGCGCGACCACCAATGATGCCGTGCGGTGCGTCGTGCTCACAGGCGAGGGCGGTCACTTCTGCGCGGGGGCGGACCTGCGCAAGAACATGGAAGACCCGCGCTTGATGGAGCGCACGGACGAGTACATCGGCGAGTTCCACTCGGTCATCAAGGCGATCCTCGGCTGCCCCAAGCCCGTGGTCGCGATGGTCGACGGCGCTGCGGTCGGGTTCGGCGCGGACATGGCGCTCGCGTGCGATCTGCGCGTGGTCTCTACGCGCTCATACATCCAAGAGAAGTTCGTGAACATCGGCCTCATGCCGGACGGTGGCGGCACGTTCTGGCTGCCCCGCTTGGTGGGCACAGCGCGAGCGATGCAGTGGATCATGCTCGGCGACAAGATCGAGGGCCCGGAGCTCGCGCACCACGGAATCGCCGTGCGCGCGGTCGAACCCGAGGATCTGCGCGTTGCGACCCTGGAGCTGACCAAGCGCTTCGAATCTGGACCGCCGCTCGCATACGCGGCGATCAAGCGCGCGGTCTACGCGAGCTGGGGATCAGTCGCCGACGCTCTCGCCCGAGAGCGAGCCGAGCAGCTGAAGCTGTTGCACTCCGGAGACGTGATGGAAGGCGTGCTCTCGTGGATGCAGAAGCGCGAGCCCAACTTCCAGGGTCGCTGACCTCAAGCTTCGGCGCGCTCGCCGATCACGTTTGCTAGCAAGTAGTCCTTGAGCGCGTCTGTCGCGCCGTATCGACCTAGACCGATCATCAGCTTGGCGATCGCGGCCTCCGCGGTCATGTCGCCGCCAGAGATCGCGCCTGCGGCCTCTGCGGCGGCACCTCCGGCATAGCGGCCTAGCTCGACGAAGCCTCGCAGACACTGAGAGACGACCATCATCGGGACGCCGCTCGCGTGCACGTGCTCCAGCGCGCCGATCAAGGATCGAGGCAGATTTCCGGTGCCGTACGCTTCGAGCACGAGCCCCTTCACTCCGCGCGCAGTGGCGGCGCGCACGAGGTCCGCGTCTAGGCCAGGGAAGACGCGAACGGCGAGCACGTGCTCTTCGATGCGCGCGTCGAACGGAGCGAGCGCTGCAGCAACTCGTACATGAGGCGCACGCGTAGCGCCGACGCCGAGCGTGACGAGCGGCTGGCAGTTCGGTGAGTCGAAGGCGTCGTAGTCCCACGCGTCACGCTTGGTCGAGCGCACCCCACGGAGCGCACGCGACGCGAACACCACGCTCACCTCCGGAACATCCATGGTCGCGACGAGCACCGCATCGATGAGGTTCTCCCGCGCGTCCGTGCGTGGCTCGGACAGCGGACGCTGCGCCCCCGTGAGCACGACTGGAACTGGCAGCTCGCCGAGCAAGAGCGCGAGCGCGCTCGCTGTGTAGCTCATGGTGTCCGTACCGTGCACGATGACGATTCCGTCGTGAGAGCGCTCCGAGATGGCAGCGTGCACGTGACCCGCGAGACGTAGCCAATCGGCGGGCTGCATGTCGCCAGAGTCCATCGCGAAGAGCTCACGCGTCTCGATCTCGGCGATGCTCGTCAACATCGGCAAAGCAGCCACCAAATCGCTCGTGCGATCGTCCAAGCCGAGCGCGCTCGATCCGCGCCCAGCCGGCGCTCCGGTGGGTCGCATCATCAGCGTGCCGCCAGTCAGCAAGATCAGCACGCGGCGCATAGGGGAGATTCTCCTCTCAGAACACGCGCGCGTCGATCTTGATCGAGTCGCCCGCTTGGAGAGGCACGTCTGGCTGCGAACCCTCCGCGATCGCGTCCACGCTGATGGTCACGGTCACGCTCTTGCCGGGCGCGGTCTGGCGCGTGAGGATCACGTGGTTCGCGTCCGCGATGGAGGTGAAGCCTCCCGACTGCGCGATCGCCTCGAAGAGCTTGAGGCCCTCGTTCCATGGGACGCTTCCAGGCTTGTTCACTTGCCCGATGAGACTCACGCGCTTGCTGGCGTACTGCTTCACAGCGAGGATCACCTGCGCGTTCGTGATGATCTTGGCGTCCGCGAGCTTCTTCTTCAGGGCGTCCCTGACCTGCTGCGGCTCCATCCCGCCGACCTGCACGCGATCGAGATAAGGAAAATCGATCGTGCCGTCCGGGTTGACCTTGTAGTCGTGCGGCAGGTCTTTCTCGCCGACGACGCTGATCTCGAGCGAGTCCCCAGGCCCAACCGCGGTGCTCAAAATCGGCGCAGGGAGATTGGG
>JANYHY010000833.1 GCA_025362165.1 Myxococcales bacterium
CGATCGCGCAATGATCGCGCGGTCGATGTGACAGGGGCGGGATCCGGACCCGTTCCCCGAGACGCGGCCTCGGTTTCCGCCGACGGGGGCTTCTCTTCGCTCTCGGACACTTTCTGTCTCGCAAGGCTACCGCGTTTTCGCTACACCTAGTTGCTCCATGGATGAGCGCGTCAAGCAAATGCTCTTGGTCGGCCGAGAGCACTACGGCAAGCGCGAGTTCGACAAAGCCGAGCAGCTGCTCAACCAAGTGCTCGAGCACGACGATCGCTTCGCGGACGTGCACGACATGCTCGGGGTGATCGCTCACGCGCGAGGGTCGTTCCTCCAGGCCGAGCAGCACTTCGAGCGCGCGCTCGAGATCAACCCTTCGTACACGGAGGCGGCGCTCAACCTCGCGGTCACGTACAACGATCGCGGCAAGTACGAGGCGGCGCGCGCGGTGTACTCGCGCATCAAGGGCAAGCCCACGGGGTCGATCGCCGGGCTCGACCCGTTCGCGCGCGGCAAGCTCGCCAACATGCACGCAGATCTCGCGCAGGCGTACGCCGACAGCGGCTTGGCTCGCGAAGCGATCGACGAGCTCGAGAAGGCCGTCTTGTTGTGTCCAAACTTCGCGGACCTCCAGACCAAGCTCGGGACGCTCCTTCGGGAGTCCAACGAGCCAGCGCGCGCGCGCATCCACTACGAGGCAGCGATCGCGGCGCGGCCGAGCTTCGTCCCTGCGCGAGTCCAGCTCGGCGTGACGCTCCTGTCGCTCGGCGATGCGCCGCACGCGGAGGAGCAGTGGAACAAGGTCCTCGAGATCGAGCCGGAGAACACGCAAGCGAAGATGTACCTGCGCATGAGCACGGCGAGTCGTCAGAAGACGAGCGAGTGAAGCCAACCGCTCCCGTCTCCGACCCCGACTCCGTCACTGCACCCAGCCTCCGCGAACGAATCCGAGAGTGGCGCAAGCTCGGGCTTCGCCAGCAACTTCGCGTCGCGTGGAGCAGACTCCGCGGCGGTGAGCTCACACCGATGCGTGCGGCGGTAAGCGTCGGCGTCGGGTTGTTCATCGGCGTGACTCCGCTGTATGGGCTGCACTTGCTGTTGGTGATCGCCGTGTGCCTGCCGCTCCGGCTCGACGTGCCGGTCGCCTATTTGGCGGCCAACATCTCGATGCCGCTCATCTCCCCGTTCTTGGGTCTCGCGGAGGTGGAGCTGGGCTCGTGGGTGCGCACGGGCGCTTGGCGCGAGCTCTCCGTCGAAGTGATCAAGCGAGAGGGCCTGCGCCCGTTCTTGGGTGATGTGCTCGTAGGCGTCGCGGTGTTCGCGCCCTCGATCGCGCTGGTCGGCGGCGCGCTCACCTACGTGACCGGTCGCCTCGGCCGTCGCTTGAGATCGAAATGACGACAATTGACAAAGCAACCATCGCGAAGGTCGCTGCGCGATACGCGCGGACCGGCACCAAGTTCTACGTACGAGGCAAGCTCGGCAGCGATCCCATCTGCGCGCAAGCCGCGCAAATAGCCACGGGAGAGGTCGTGGACGTGGGCTGCGGACGCGGGCAAATGGGCCTACTTCTGCTCGACCTCGGCAAAGCCACGCGCGTCATCGGCTACGACTGGGACCGAGAGAAAATCGAAGAAGCGATCGCAGCGGCGGAGGGCGACGAGCGATTGAGCTTCCACGTCGGCGACACGCGCACCGAAGAGATCCAGCCGTGCGACACGGTGTTGATGCTCGACGTGCTCCACTACCTCACCGACGAAGAGCAGGACGCGCTCGTGCAACGCGCGGCGAAGAGCGCGAGGCACGCGGTCATCGTGCGAGAGCTCGATCCAGATCGTGGGTGGCGGAGCTCCATGACTCGCGCCCAAGAGTCGGTCACGACGTTCTTCCGCTACAACGTGGGAGCGCGCGTGCACATCCGTCCGATCTCGTGCATCACGGAGCGGCTCACCGCGGCGGGGTTCACGGTGCACGTGGAGCCCAGCTGGGGAAGCACTCCCTTCGCCAACGTGGCCATCATCGCGACGCGCTCTTGACGCGTGCTCGCGCACGACTCAGGCCTCCCACTGGACCTTCGCACCGAAGCGCTCGCCGAAATGTTTGGCGGCGAGGTCGGCCACGGCGCGCACTTTGGCGGTCTTTCCCATCTCGACGAGCGACGTCACGCCGAGCTCTTTGATCCCACACGGGACGATGCGATCGAACATGCCCATCTCGGTGCTCACGTTGAGCGCCAATCCGTGCATCGTGCACCAGCGCGAGAGCTTCACGCCGATCGCGCCGATCTTCGCGATGCGGCGGAAGGGCGAGAGCTCGGCCGCGTCCGTCATTTGCGGCCACTCGGTCGGAGAGTCGCGATCGATCCACACGCCAACGTACTTCGGATCGTTGGGCACCACGCCCGCGCCGAGCCCATGATCCTTGCAGAGTGCAATCATGATCTCGGCCAAATCTCGGACGTATTTGCGAACGTCGCATCGGTCGGGTCTGAGATCGAAGATGGGATATGCGACGAGCTGACCAGGTCCGTGGAACGTCACGTCACCGCCACGACCAGTCTCGTACAAGCCGATGCCGAGCCGCTCGCGCTCGTCGTCGCTGACCACCACGTGCTCGAGGTTCGCGCCGCGACCGAGCGTGATGACTGGGTCGTGCTCGAGCAAGAGAAGGGTGTCGCCGACCTTCTGATCGATGCGCTCTCGCAGCAGTTGCTCTTGGAGGTCATGAGCCTTGCCGTACTCGACACGACCAAGCCACCGCGCAGTGATCGATCTCTTCGCCACACTCAGCTCCGATAGTTCGGCGCTTCTTCGGTGATGATGACGTCGTGCACGTGGCTCTCGCGCAGGCCTTGCGACGTGATGCGCACGAAGCGCCCATTTTTTCGCAGGTGTGCGACGTTCGCCGAGCCCGTGTAGCCCATACCCGAGCGCAAGCCGCCGACGAGTTGGTAGAGGATCGACGCGAGCGAGCCGCGGTGAGGCACGCGACCCTCGATGCCCTCTGGCACGAGCTTCTCGTCGGCCGCGCCTGCTTGACCGTAGCGATCCTTGCTGCCCTTCTTCATCGCACCAAGCGAGCCCATGCCTCGGTACACTTTGTAGGAGCGCCCTTGGTACAAGACGAGGTCTCCAGGCGACTCGTCCGTTCCCGCGAAGAGAGAGCCGATCATGATCGTGCTGGCACCTGCGGCGATCGCCTTCACGAGGTCGCCCGAGAACTTCACGCCGCCGTCGGCGATGATCGGGATGTCGTGATCGTCGGCGACGCGCGCGCAGTCCGCGATCGCCGTGATTTGTGGGACGCCGACGGCGGCGTGAAGTTCTCGGGCGACCTCGTGAAGGCGATCGCCGCAGGTGCCAGCACGATCATGATCGGC
>JANYHY010000840.1 GCA_025362165.1 Myxococcales bacterium
CATGACTTTCGGGAGCTACTTCGAGGAGCTCATCCCCCAGAACACGACGGTCCCCACGCACCGCACCAAGATCTTCACGACGAGCCGCGACAACCAGACCGCGGTGAAGATCCTCGTCATGCAGGGCGAGAGCCAGCGCGCCGAGGAAAACGAGCTCCTCGGCGAGTTCATCCTGACCGGCCTCCGCCGCGCCCAGAAGGGCACCGTGGAGATCGAGGTGACGTTCGAGATCAACGCGGACGGCATCGTCAGCGTGCGCGCGAAGGATCTCGAGACCGGTCTCGAGCAGTCGATCCAGGTGACGGCGACGAGCGGGCTGACACGCGACGAGATCAAGGCCATGGTCGACAACGCGAAGGACGACCTCGTCGACCGCCGCGTCTCAGAGGAGTTCGAAGGCCTCAAGCAAGAAGCGCTCAAGCTCTCCGCCGAGATCGAGCGCCTGTTCCCGCAGGTCGAGCAGATCGTAGCCTCGAGCGACTTCGGGCGCGACGCCATCGACAAAGCGAAGGCGATCCTTGCGAAAGCCAAGCAGGCGATCGACCGGAAAGACGTCCCGATGTTGAAGGAGCAAATCGAGGGTCTCTCGCGAACGCACAGGATGTTCAAAGGCGTCGTCGCCAAGACGCATTGAAGTCCACCGTGGTCCCGGATGACGACGACATCGACGCGACTTGGGACGACCCTCCGTCGGCGGAGACGAAGAAGGTCCCGAACGTCCCGGAAGACCCGCTCTCGAGCAGGGTGACGCCGCAGACGTTTCGAACCCAGTCCCCCGGTGAAGTGCGGAAGGACCTCGAGATCGATCTCTCGGTGACCTCCCCAAGGAGCCGTCAGCCGACCTTCACCGACGAGGTCGTGCTCGAGGACGCACGCAAGCGCTCCGCGCGTCTCTCCGACTTGCCGCCCAACAGGCTCTCGGAGGCAAGCCTCGATCGTGCGCAGCTGCTCTCACTCGCGGACGAGTCGACAGTCAATGTGGGTGGGGACGGCGGCGCGCTCGATCTGATCGATCAACAGTCGATCCCCACCGCTCTGCCTCCGCCAATGACTCCGAACGCGCCGGCGTCGTCGCCGGGTGACGAGACCGACCCCGAGCGGGACATGCGCGACCGCTTCTCGCTCGGTGACTACTCGGGCGCGTTGGTGGTGGCCGAGTCGATCCTCGAGGACCAGCCAGACAACGCAGAGGCGCTCCGATACGCGGAGAGCTGTCGCAACGTGCTCGCGCAGATGTACACGGCTCGCATTGGACCGCTCGATCGCGTGCCGTTCATCGCAGTGCCGCGCGAGCAGCTCAAATGGCTCTCGATCGATCACCGCGCGGGCTTCGTGTTGTCCCACGTCGACGGCGTCTCGAGCATCGAGCAGATCCTCGACGTGAGCGGGATGCCGGTGCTCGACACGCTGCGCATCCTGTACGAGCTCACCCAGCAACGTGTGATCAACTTTCGCTAGCGCTTGCACTCTCGCGACGATCGCGCAAGCACAAGTCGATCGCATGATCGTTTCGCGTTGCGAAGCCGATCGTACGCAGGTACACCCTGACGAGGGAGTTGATGGAGAGGCGAAGCGAGCCAGCGAGGCTACGACGTGACGTGCAGGGTGCGCTCGACGCCGCCCTCGACGTGACGCGAGTCCTTCCGTTGCTCCATCGGCTCGCCAAGAGCGCAGCGGACGACAGCGAGGACGCGCTCGTCGCGCATCGCCAACTCGCGGAGCTGCTCGCCGAGCGCAACCCGTGGAGAGCCTCGTTGCACGCCAAGCGCGTCGTGCGCGCGCGACCAGACGACGATCGCGGGTGGGCAGCGCTGGGCTTCTCGCAGACGCTTCTCGGTCATTACCGCTACGCGACCGCTTCGTACAAGCGTGCGATCGCCTGCGCGCCTCACAATCCCTGGTATGCGCACAACCTCGGCCACCTGTTGGACGTCGCTCTCTCGCAGCCTGCGCTCGCGTTGCCTTGGCTCGAGCGCGCACACGAGGAGCGACCTCAGTCGACAGAGATCGTCTCTTCGCTCGCGCACGCGCTCGGCCGCGCAGGGCACTTGGAGCGCGCCAAAGCGGTGTTGCTTCGTTCGCTCCGACGCAGGCGCACGCGCGAGCACACGCTCTTGCTCGCGTGGATCGACGCAGGCGCGCCTGCGGGTCGTCGCCGCGAGCTCGCCAACGTCGAGGCGCCCGTCACGTTCGAGACGCGCGGTTCGTTGCGCTTGGTGGCGGAGCTCGAGCGAGGTCTCAGGTGCCTTCCGCTCGACGGACGCCAACGCTCTCGCGCGCGAATCTTGGCGCGGGACATCGCGATCG
>JANYHY010000860.1 GCA_025362165.1 Myxococcales bacterium
CGATCGCGAGGAGAGCTCCGAGCCGCACGCTACCAGCTTACGCTCGCCGACATTGCGTGCAGCAAATCGTGCTGCTAGCTCGAGTGCGGTGACGACGCGCGCGCTCTGGAGTGGGATCTGCCTGGCGGCGCTGCTGACGCCTGCGCTGGCCTCTGCGAACGGCCGCTTCCCTGCGACCAACCACATCGTCGTCGCGCCGAAGTCGCCCGACACGATCTTTCTACGAACGACCTACGGCCTCGTGTTGAGCAAGGATCACGGCAAGAACTGGGACTGGATCTGCGAGCAAGCCTACAGCCCTTCAGCGGCGCTCAACACCGACCCCCCAGTGGACGTCACAGGGTCGAGCGCGCTCTTGCTCGCGAAGTTCGACGGGCTCGTGCGCTCGGGCGACACCGGCTGTGGATGGAAGCCAGACCCCACGCTCAAGAATCAATACATCAGCGATCTCGTCGTTCGCTCTGACACTCCGAGCGAGGTGCTGCTCGTCACTTCCACGTTCTTCACGCCCGACGGGGGTACGGATGGCGGCGCGAGCTACGCGTCGCAGGTCTATCGCAGCACGGATGACGGCGCGCAGTGGAGCGCGGTTGGCGTCGCGATCGATCCGTCGTGGGTCACCGAGACGATCGAAATCGCGCCGTCCGATCCGATGCGCATCTACGTCTCCGCGTCGCGCGGCCTCGACGCTTCGCGCGAGGGAGCGATCTTCGTCTCGATGAATGGCGGACAGAGCTGGAGCCAATACGCCTTCGCGCTAGACCCAAAGACGGAGACCGCGCCCTTCCTCGGTGCAGTCGATCCGAAGAACCCCGATCGCGTCTACGCACGCACGGGCGGCAAGCTGCTCATCACCTTCGCAGACGGCGGAGTCGCGCCGCCGCCTTCGCGCCTCTTCGTCTCGGACGACGGCGGCAAGACCTGGAAACCCGTGCTCTCCGCGCCCGATCAGCTGCAGGGTTTCGCGCTGAGCCCTGACGGCGCCACGGTCTATGCGGGCAGCACTCGCCTCGGCCTGATGCGCGCGAACAGCACGGATCTCGCGTTCTCGCAGACGTCGAAGATCCACGTGCAGTGCCTCCGCGCGAGCGGCAACGAGGTCTGGGCTTGCTCGGACGACGTGAGCGGCTTCGTCGTCGGCGTCTCCACCGATCAGGGCGTGAGCTTCGACCCGCGCCTGCACCTCGACGGTCTGCGCGCGCCGCTGAAGTGCGCACCATCGTCCGACACCGCGATCTGCATCCAGTACTTCGATCCTGTGTGCGGACTGCTCGGCGGTTGCGCCACGCCCACGAACGACGGCGGTCCGATCACGCCACCTACTCCGGCGAAGGCGCCGCCGGCGTCGAGCTGCGGCTGCGACACGACCTCTGCAAACGGCGCGACGGGCGCAGCCCTGCTCGTGCTCGTGCTCGCCGCGGCGATGCTACGTCGTCGCGCTACCTAGTACGTCATTCCGGAAGTCAGATATTCACAGGAAGACGGCAAGACGGGAAGGTTGGAGAAATCGTCAGCCCGCTCTTCAGCACGCTCTCGAAAGTTCACGAGCCCCAAAACCTTCCCGTCTTGCCGTCTTACTGTTCCATCTACCTTTGCACCCGCCGCGAGGCGCGCGGCGACTAACGCTCCTTTCGGACGGAGTCGGCCCACTCGCGGAGGTGGTCGTCGAAGGTGACGGTGCGCACGCGCCACTCGTAGGCGTCATCGTGGAAGAACGCGTGCACGGTCATCTCTCCGGCGTGGTCTTTGGCGGAGCTCGCGCGGAATGCGAAGAAGTTGTCGCGATAGAAGTTCTCCTGAAACACCAGCGAGTCGGTGAGCATGCCGGCCGTCAGGGGATCGTCGACCGTCGCATACGCCTCACGGATGGACAACGTCTCGCTCGCGATCTCGGCGGGAGGCAAGAGCTGCCGACAGCCGCGAATCGTGGGGAAGGCCTTCGCGATCGCAGCAGGATCGGTCTCCGACGGTGCATCCCAAACAAGCTTGAAACAGCCGTACCGCGTGACGAACGCGACGTAGCTCGGCGGCAGCGTCACGCCCAGCTTGCGCTCTGCCATCGCGATCTCGACCGGATCGAGTGGCTCGCTGAACAGGAGCGCGGCGTAGGTCGGGTGGCCTTCTCGCGCGATGGTGTCGCGAAGGCGCATCACAGCGTCCGCGCCAGAGTCGTCCAGCGAAGGCGCGCGCTCTCTCTCCTTGTCCTCCCACGCGCGATACGTATCCGTAGCGGACACGTCTCGCATCGATGCGCACGACGGAAACCGATGCACGATCGCGAACGCTTGGTCACTCCTACCCAGCGCGAACAGCACGCGCACCTTGGTGTCCCAAAGTCCGAACAGCACCTGGTCGCTCTCTGTCGGCGCCCTCAGACGCAGGCCGTGGTCGACCTCCGCGAGAGCGCGCAGCAGATCCGACTCGCGCACGCTGCGCTTCATCCACCAACGCGCGCGAACGTCGTGCGCGAATCGAAGAGTGGCGCGCGGGAACATGTGCGCGTGCAGGTACGGCCAGAGCGAGTCCTCCGGGGTGCGCGCGATGAGACGCGCAGCCAACTCCAGGATGCGATCCACGCGGGCTGGAGAGTGCTCCATGTCCTCGAGCGCGCTCAGCGAGTAGGCCGCGCCATACAGCGCATAGAGGTGCGACGCGTCTAGAGACAACGCCTCATCGAAGAGCTCGAGCGCCTTGTTGAACGCGCTCACTTGCATCAGCGCGCTGCCACGCTTGGCGATCTCGTCCGCATCGAGCGGCAACGGAGGCTGTTCCTTGGCGCGAAGACGGGGTCTCGGCTCCCGCACGGGTTGCTTCGCC
>JANYHY010000881.1 GCA_025362165.1 Myxococcales bacterium
CGGAGACTCCATCCACGCTCATCGGCGTGAACGAGCTCGCGCTCGGTCTGGTGTTTCCGCCGAAGACGCTGCGCATCGTCAAGCACCGCGTCCCGCCGCGCTCGCTACACGAGGTGGTGCTGCGCTCGCGTCTTGTCTCACCCCAAGACGCGCTGCGCATGGGCATGGTCGACGAGCTCGTGGAGGCCTCCACGGTGCGAGCGATCGCGGAGGACCGCCTAAACGAGCTCGCTGCGTTGCCGCGAAACGCCTACGTCGCTGCGAAGCGATCGCTGCGCGAGGGCGTGACCACGATCGACCAGAAGGCCTATGAAGCCGAGCTCGCGACGATCCTGCCCGCGTGGACAGACCCGCGTGTGAAGGAGCTGGTGCACAAGCAGCTCACGAAGTCTAAGGCTTGATGATCTTCGTCACGCCTGCGGGCGAAGTGAAATACACGGCGGTCTGATCGACTGCGATGGCTGAAGGTGTCCCCATCGTGGTCAACGTCGTCGGAAGAGAGAACAACTTCTTCACGCGCGCGAGGCCGCCGCTAATTTGTGCATAATACACGTACTTGTCGTCCACCGCCAGCCCGCCAAATATGGCGTCTTTTGCGAGCACCGTGACAGTGTGAGGTGGAGCGATCTCCGTCCTCACAAGCGCGGCATTAACGGAGAAGATGTAGGCGCCGTCGGTCGCGAGGTAGCACGGCCCACAGGCGAGCGGCGCGAGATCCGTCGCGATGCCCATGAGCGGCACGTCCTCGAGTGCAGTGGGGTTGACGTTTGCGGCCGCGTAGACATCGGTGCTCGTCGCGGTGATCGCCCAGCGGGAACGCGCCGACCCAAAGGGGCCAGCGCTTCCGTTCATTGACACTCGCACCATGTTCGACAGGCCGCTCGCGATGAAGACGTCCGTGCCGTTGGAGGCGACGCCTGTGGGAAGCGCGATGGGAATGATCTGAGACGGCCCACCTGCGAGCGGAACGCGCCGAACCGCAGAGCTCGCGTACGAAGCTTGGTAGGCTGCTCCTCCGAGGACCGCGAGACCCGACACGTTGCCTGGGTCAGTCGGCAATGCGCTCGCCAACATCTGTGGAGGTCCACCGGCCTTGGAGACACGCCAAAGCTCGCCGCTCGCGTTCGTATAGACGACATCCGTATCGGTGAGCGCGATGGCGAACGCGTCCTTGTTGGAGGCTAGCGAGATGGGCTGACAAGCGCCGCCCACGCACGCAGCGCCGCCGCAAGCGTGACCACACACCGCGCAGTTGTTCGGATCGGTCAGCAGGTCTGCGGTGCAGCTTCCATCCGCTGTCGCGTCCGTGATGGTGGACGAATCAATGACGACTCCAGCATCGACAGCGGCGTTGGTGGTGAGCCCGCCGCAGGCAAAACACAGCAAAACTAGCCCCTGCAAGCGCACACGTTCAGTGTAGCCGAGAGGGGGCGTTGCTCGATACCGTCGTACGATGACCTCCGAAGCCTCGAATCGATCCGACGCGCTCGTCTTCTTCGGCGCCACTGGTGACCTCGCCTACAAGAAGATCTTCCCTGCTCTGCAGTCGCTCGTGCGACGCGGCAAGCTCACCTGCCCGATCGTGGGCGTCGCGAAATCCGGTTGGGGTCTGTCGCAGCTCGTGGATCGCGCCAAGGCAAGCGTCACCGAGTACGGCGGGCTCGATGCCGAAGCGTTCCCGAAGATGATCTCGCAGCTGCGATACGTCGACGGCGACTACGCCGAGAAGAGCACGTTCGATCAAGTGCGCGCGCACATCGGCGACGCGCAGCGACCGATTCACTATCTAGCGATCCCGCCGAGCATGTTCCCCACGGTCGCGCAGCAGCTCAACGCGAGCGGTCTCGCGAACAACGCGCGCGTCATCGTCGAGAAGCCCTTCGGCAGAGATCTCGCGAGCGCACGAGAGCTCAACGCCACGCTCCACGGCGTGTTCCCGGAGGAGTCGATCTTCCGCATCGATCACTATCTCGGCAAAGAGGCCGTGCAGAACATCCTCTACTTCCGCTTCGCCAACGCATTCCTCGAGCCGATCCTCAATCGCCACTACGTAGAGAACGTGCAGATCACGATGGCGGAGAGCTTCGGCGTGAAGGGGCGCGGCAAGTTCTACGACGAGACGGGCGTCATCCGCGACGTCATCCAGAATCACCTGCTGCAAATCGTCAGCTATGTGGCGATGGAAGCGCCGTCGTCCACCATCCCCGAAGCCATCCGCGACGAGCAAGCGAAGGTGCTGCGCACGGTCCGACCGATGAGTGTGGACAACGTCGTTCGAGGCCAATTCAAGGGATATCATGACGAGCCGGGTGTCGCGAAAGACTCCTTCATGGCGACGTACGCCGCGCTCCGCATGTACGTCGACTCGTGGCGTTGGCAGGGCGTGCCGTTCTACGTGCGCGCGGGAAAGTCTCTCGCGTCCACTGTCACCGAGGTGATGATCGAGTTCAACAACGCGCCGCAGGTCGTCTTCAAGGAGGCCGCGCCGAGCATGGGCAACTACCTCCGCTTCCGCCTCGGACCGCAGGTCGAGATCGCGATGGGCGCTCGCGCGAAGATCCCCGGTGAGAAGATGGTCGGCGCGCCGCTCGAGCTCTCCGTGATGCATCAAGACCAACAGCAAGGCCAAGGCACGCGCCTCGCGGACTATGAGCGGCTCCTCGGCGACGCGATGGCTGGTGACGCCACGCTCTTCGCGCGACAAGACGTCGTCGAGGCGGCGTGGGCGATCGTGGATCCGATCCTCCACGGGCCGAGCCCGATGTTCGAGTACGAGCCGGGGACGTGGGGACCCAAAGAGTCCGACGAGCTCGTGAAGGCGGTTGGCGGCTGGAACACGCCAACCATTAAGTAACACCCGGCGCAGTCTCATGGCCCTCGCGATGAAATCCGGTGCGCTGATCGCGGAGCGATTCCGCGTCGGCGAACAGGTCGGCGCGGGAGGCATGGGCACTGTCTATCGCGCCACGGAGGAGCCATCCGGCCGCGTCGTCGCCATCAAGGCGATCCGTGGCGAACTCAAGGACGCGATCGCGCGCTTTGGCAGAGAGTCGAACGCGCTCGCTCTGGTCGATCACCCGTCGGTCGTTCGCTACGTGGCGCACGGCTCGACCGACAACGGACCGTACCTCGTGATGGAGTGGCTCGCGGGCGAGGATCTCGCGGCGCGCCTGAAACGAACCGGTTTGACGCTCGAAGAGACACTCGCGGTCGCGAGACAGACGTGCGCCGCGCTCGCTGCTGCGCACGCGGTCGGCGTGGTGCACCGAGACATCAAGCCCGCGAACCTCTTCTTCGAAGACGGTCGCGTGGATCGATTGAAGGTCGTCGATTTCGGTCTCGCGCGTCTCGTGTTCGTCGACGACCTCATCAGCGTCTCGGGATTTCTCGTCGGCACGCCAGGATACATGGCGCCGGAGCAAGCGCGTGCGGACAAGGAGATCGACGGCGCGGTCGACGTATTCGCGCTTGGGTGCGTGCTGTACAAATGCGTGACGGGTCAAGGACCGTTCGCCGCGCAAGACGCGATCGCGACGCTCGCGAAGATCCTGTTCGACGAGCCGACGCCGATCTCGGAGATCCGGCGTGGCGTGCCGCCT
>JANYHY010000875.1 GCA_025362165.1 Myxococcales bacterium
CGCGCAGGCTCGCCGAGGCGATGGGGATCCCCGCAGGTGGGCCGACTCCGGCGCGCGTGCCGGCCGAGCTCGTGAAGGCGGGCGAGCTCTCTGCGTGGATGCTCGATCCTCGCGTCGTGTTCGAAGGCATGGTGCGTCGGCTGAGCGACACCAAGGACCGCGCGGACCGCGTGCTCGGCAACAAGCTCTATCTCGCGCTACGCGATCTCATCGCCGGGATGCAGGAGTACACCGCGGCCGAGGCGCTCTACATGTTCCACGAGAGCGGCGACTACGATCTCGTCGTGCTGGACACTCCGCCTTCGCGCAACGCGCTCGAGTTCCTCGAAGCCCCGCGCAAGCTCGCGCTGTTCTTGGACGAGAAGATCATCGGGGTGTTCTTGCCTGGCGCGAGCGGCGGCGGGATGTTCTGGAGTCGCGCGCGCGGCCTCGTCTCATCCGTGTTCGATCGCATCTTCGGCGAAGGCTTCATGGAAGATCTGCAGTCGTTCTTGAGCGGCTTTTCCGGCATGTTCGCGTCGATGCGGGGTCACGCAGACGCGGTGCGCTCTCTGTTGACTAGCGACCACTCGAGCTTCGTCGTCGTCACTAGCCCGGACAGCGCGGCGCGAACCGAAGCGCGCTTCATGCAGCAGAAGCTGCGCGACATGCGCCTGCCGTTCTCTGGCTACGTGCTCAATCGAAGTTGGGCGTACACGCGCGGGCTGATCTCACCGTCCACGCTCGGCGTAGGCACGACGCCCGCCGCCAAGAGCGCTATCGCGAAGCTGGAGGCGCTCGCGGCGCATGAGCAGGAGCTCGCCGAGCGAGATCGCATCGTGCTCAACGAGCTGCGCGGCGACGGCGTATGCGAGGCCACGGCGACACCACACCTCGGCGCAGCGATCGAAGATTTCGCGGGGTTGCTCACGCTCGCGACTGGATTGCGCGAGCCGCGCTCCGAGAAAGACTGAGCTCCGATGCGCGCGTTGACCGTCGTGACGACCGATGCGACCATCCTGACCATGGGGGTCGTACGCCACCTCACCATCATCGCGCTCGTCGTCACGTCCATCTCAGCGTGCACATGGGGTACCTATGACGGCACCTCCGGTAGCCAGGAAAGCGGAACGACGCAAGGCGTACCTGTCGATCCTTCGATAGGTGGAAACGTCGTGTCGAACGATGGCCTGTTCGAGTTTCAAATACCGCCCAACGGCATCAACGTGACGGCGACTGTTTTTATCGGTCAATCGGGGGTGGGCCAATCCACGGCCTACGCCGTGTCGCTCCGGACGAACAGCGGCCCGACAGGGCAGCTCTGGCAGCACGCGTCGGTCATCGTGTTTCATCTAGGCCGATCGCAATACGGCATTCCCATCGACGAGACCTTTATCGCGAATGGAAGCAACACTCTACCGGGCGGCTTCTCGCCGGGAAACCAGAGCGCTGACGTCTTCGCGATACAAGCCGCCGACACGAGCAGCAACAACCTCGGGCCGTACACCATCGTCCACGCCGGCAAGCAACCGTCGATGAGCGTATGCAGCGGGAAGTCGGACGTGTGCAGTACTTGCTTTCACACCTGTTCGTCGGGCGCGACGAACTCGCCTTCTGGAGGCGGGCTCACCAGCGCCTGTTACACTTCCACCTTCGGCTTCCCCCCGCAGAACATCAACTGCATGCGCGCTTGCGTGGAGCAGAACGAGGGGAATCAGTGCAAATGAACCCCGTCATCGGCTCTGTCATCGCAGGCAAGTACGAGGTGAAGCGCTTGCTCGGTCAGGGCGGCATGGGAGCCGTGTACGAGGGCGTCCACTCGGAGATCGGCAAACGCGTCGCGATCAAGGTGATCGATCCGGCGCACGCGGGCTCCGAGGAGGTCGCCGCGCGATTTCGACGAGAGGCGCGCGCTGCGAGCGCGGTGGAGAGCGACGCGATCGTCCATGTCTTCGACGTGGGGCGCGACCCGAACGTCGGCTTGTACATGGTGATGGAGTTCTTGACGGGTGAAGATCTCTCGCAGCGCCTCGAGCGCGAGAAGAGGATCGACGCACCGACCGTGGTCGCGATCGGGTTGCAGGCGGCGCGCGCGCTCACCAAAGCGCACGCAGCGGGCGTCGTTCATCGCGACCTCAAGCCCGCGAACCTATTTTTGTGCGCGACAGAAGACGGATCGCTCAAGCTGAAGATCCTCGATTTCGGCATCTCCAAGCTCGCGCGGCCAGACTCGGAGGCCGACGCTCCGTCCACGACGAAGGCGCTCACCAGGAGCGGCGTCGTGATCGGCACTCCGCAATACATGTCGCCCGAACAAGCGCAGGGTCTCGTCGTGGATGCGCGCTCGGATGTCTGGTCGCTGGGCGCAGTTCTGTACGAAGCGGTCGCTGGAATTAGCGCGTTCGAACAGAAGGCGACCTACGAGCAGACCATCATTCAAATCGTCACTGGCACTCCGAAGCCGCTCTCACAGGTCGCGCCTCAAGTCCCGCGAGCGCTCGCGGACGTGATCGCGGCGACGCTCGTGCACGACATCGACGCGCGGCTACAAGACTGCTCGACTCTCGTGCAGCGTCTCGTCGACATCCAGCGGAACCCGTCGCTGGGGAACGTCGTCGTCTCGCAGGAACGATTGTCTCAGCAAGACGTGTTGTCTGCCACGATCACGGCGTCGCCGCAGATCGCGCGCAATGCTCCGGCCACCGCAGCGGGCGTGACGTTGCCGACGAACCCATCACGATCGCGCGCGCCCATCGCGATCGGTGCGATCGTCGTCGCAGCCGCGCTCGGCCTCATCGCGGTGCTCACGCTCGGTCCGAACCACGATCAAGGTGAGACCGCTCGACCCGCGAACACCGCGACCGCGACGACGTCGACGACCGCTCCAGCGATCTCGGTCGAGCCGCTCACGCTCCCCACAGCGCCGACGGCGAGCCAAGCACCGAGCGTGTTGCCGTCGATCCCGACGGTTCCGGCGATCGCTTCCACCAAGCCTGCCGCATCCAGCGCTCACACGGCACCACGACCGAGCGCCGCGACGACGACGACGTCTACGGCAGGAAACGGCCAATTCGGCGGCGTCCGACCTGCCGATACGCTGTGAGATGAAGCGTCTCCTCGCGCTCGTCTTCGTCGTTCTGTCCGTGGTCTTCGTGTCGACGAGCGCGCGCGCGCAGCAGCCTTCACCCGAGGCGGCCAAGCACTTCACGGTGGGCCTCAAGCTGTATCAAGAGAAGGCGTTCCTAGAGGCGCTCGCGGAGTTCGAGCTCGCGTACAAGCTGAGCAACCGTCCCAACGCGCTCAAGAACATCGCGCAGTGCCATCGCGAGCTGAAGCACTTCGCGGACGCCTACGAGTCCTTCGACAAGTTGCTCGTCGTGCACGGCTCGCAGCTTGGGGCGGACAAGCCTGCGGTCGAGCACGCGCTCGCTGAGCTCGCGATCCTCACCGGCACCATCTCCGTCACGAGCGCGCAGAGCGACGCGACCGTCGAGATCGACGGCAAGGAGATCGGCAAAACACCGCTCGACAAGCCCCGGCGCGTGAACCTCGGTTC